>CAMAYA010000068.1 GCA_945862275.1 Legionella genomosp. 1
ACCAAGGCTTCATCATCCATGTGATGACAGACTAAGGTGGTAAGGACGATATCGACACTCGCTGGCGGCAATGCCAGGGCGTTTTCCCGTTGCAACTGAAATTCAACCTGTATGTTAGGATTCTTTTGTTTCCAATCCACCAATTCGAATTGCGCGAGATCAATCGCGGTCTCCGATATATCCATGCCCAGACAATTCATGTTGGGGTAGCGCTGGCTTAAATGCAGTAAAAACAGCCCACCGCCGCACCCGATATCAAGCAGGGAAACATCACCTGGAACGCGCTTTAAAATATTGACCGTATTTCTGAAAAATCCAAATAATTTATTTATTTTAAACAATATTTTTAAACAATCTGCATATTCATCTTGAGTATAAAAAGATGGGCCCAGATCCATTAATTCCTGCTCTCTTGAGCGCGTTTTCATCCGCTTAAACATGTTGGATCGGCCTAAGATATGGAGAAAAAAAGAGGACTCTGGTCAGCAAAAGTCTCATTCTTCATTACCAAACATGGCCTCTATTTCATGATGACCCATTTGGTCGAAATCATCAGGAATGGTAATTTGTCCCACCATAAAACCTAACCTCCTTATTTTAACGCCAGAAGACGCATCTACCCGGGTCACCAAGACCTGCGGTTTTCCTGCTTTAGCGATAATAAACGGCTCGCTTTTTACGGCCTTCGCAATGAGCGGTGACAATTGCGTTTTAGCCTGGCGGATATTGATGGTTTGCATAATGTTAAGATCCAAAGAATCGACGTTTCATGCGTTTAGCCTGGTATGCATTGGTTAGAAAGTCAAGACAAATAGTGCTAAATGCCTAAAATTAGGATACAATACATCCATATTTTATACTCACTGAATGCATCATGAAACAAAAAGTCATCGTTGGCATGTCGGGCGGCGTGGATTCCTCTGTCGCTGCTTATTTATTGCGTGAACAAGGGTACGAAGTCGAAGGCCTGTTCATGAAAAATTGGGAACAGGATGACGTGGCTGGCTATTGCGCGGCAGCAGTGGATTTAGCCGATGCACAAGCGGTGTGCGATCAGCTCGGCATACCATTGCACAGCGTTAATTTTTCTGATGCCTATTGGGATCGCGTGTTCAGTCATTTTTTGAGCGAATACCAACATGCACGCACCCCAAATCCCGATGTGCTCTGCAATAAAGAGATCAAGTTTAATGCCTTTCTCAATCACGCATTAAACTTAGGGGCTGATTATATTGCAACCGGCCATTACGCCCGGGTTGAGGTCCATCAGGGCTTAGGCGCACTTTATAAAGCAAAGGATCGTGACAAAGACCAAACCTATTTCCTTCATGCTGTAGACCCTGCGGCACTGGCTAAAACGTTATTTCCCGTAGGCGAATTACTGAAAACCGATGTGCGCGCCATGGCACTTGAGCTGGGGTTGATCACCCATGCTAAAAAAGATTCCACAGGCATTTGTTTTATCGGAGAAAAGCGATTCAAAGCCTTCTTAAATGAGTTCATTCTGGCACAACCCGGAGACATTAACAGCACGGACGGTAAAGCGCTCGGACGCCATGATGGGTTGATGTTCTATACGCTGGGGCAACGCCAGGGTTTAGGGATTGGGGGCACACGTGAGGGCCAAGAAGCCCCATGGTATGTGGTGGATAAAGACGTCTCAACCAACACACTGCTGGTAGCACAAGGGAATGATCACCCCATGCTCTACGCACAAGGACTCCTGTGCGGAAAAATCCATTGGTTAACAAACGTCTCGGACCGTGACATGCCCATGACATGCTATGCCAAAACGCGTTACCGCCAAGCCGATCAAGCCTGCATCATCTCACCGGCTGACCGCGATCAACATTGTGTCATGTTTTCAAGCCCGCAGCGCGCGGTCACTCCGGGGCAATACATTGTGTTCTACCAAAAGAATCAATGCTTAGGCGGCGCGACCATTGAGCACATGATTCGCTAGGATCTAAATCAGTATTGCATGCAAACGAAAATGATCATATAATAGGCAAATAGATCTCTTGTTGGATTTGATCACCATGCCACTTGAAAATAGATATAGCCCAGATGAGTTAGACTACGTTCTAAAAGCCTCATTGACGCCTCTCGGTCTCACTCCAGAAGAACCTATTTGCTATCAAGGACTGGATAAAACAACGTTTGTATTTTCCTCTGTGTCTGACAGCGAAACGGGCACCATCAGACGCACTTTTGAAAGTGCGCTGTTATCCGCCAAAGATTATTTTGACCAAAACCATATTAATCTGCATGACAAAAAAATAGTGTTTCCAGTCAGCGAAGAGCAACCTTTTTTAGGCTTTTTACGGCCACGCAACCATTTTGTGACCTTGCATTATGACGCCAATACTCGCATTGCAACCGTCGTGGATTCTCGGACTTGGTGGGCGGCCGGTGGGTATTCTGCTGAGCCGATGAGAAAATCACTACACGCAGGCTTAGTGCCATTCGGTCTTACTATAGACCGCATTGACGTGCGCTACCAAGGCATACAACACGACGATATTCATTGTGGTGCATGGACTGCAGTCAATATTGAAGGGTTTGCACGTGGAGTTTCGCTCGAAGATCAAGTGGTAAGTCTTGTCGCCGATGATCGGGATGCAATGGTGCAACACCATATTCATGTTGCAACACTTGTGAAGAAAGAACCGTTTATATCCACCGTTTCACGATCACAGAGCACGGCCAGTTTGAGTGATTCAAGCGATGAAGCGCCAGCTCAGATCGGACCCCGCGAACCATTTTTTACTGAAGAACAACAAAATGGGTGGTTAACGGCCGCTCAAGACCATTTCAGGCGCTGTTTTGAAGATCCCGCTGTTTTATCAAAGGTGCTATTCAACTATAAAGGCATCACTTTGAATGGCAACTTTTTAACCGCTGACGAATTAAGTGTCGCGTTTGTTGATATCGTGCTAAACGAACTGGTTGTAAAATACCCGGGCCTATTAGCAGATATCCCACCCAGCTATGAATATGAACGTGCTGGGTACGAGTTAAAACGCCCCATGGCCTTAAAACCCATTTTCCTAGAGATAGGAATGAGCCCGGAAATTATTCAAGAAATTGCTGTTTCTGATGCCATAAAATTTTCGGCAGTTCTAGGGGAGGCGGAATTTTCGGCCGGCCACCTGGCAGCGCGCGCGGTTTTGATTATGGCGGACATTGAGGATGCATTGCTACAGCCAGAAATAGAGGCTTTTCAAATGAAACTAAAGCAATGTTTACGCAATGAGGTAATGAAGCAATATCTAATGATAGAGGCCGAAAAAAATCGAACCCGTCACGCGCAGGAAACTCGAACTGTGTTTAATGAGAGCCCTGTTTTTTTTGATGCAAAAGACCATGCCCCTGAAGCCGATCCCGTCATCGATCCGCCGCCTGTTCTGGTTCCGTTAATTAACCCAAGCGAAGATCTAGAACCAAACGTGCCACCATTGCAAGCGGACTTTCAGCTGGCATGCCTTCATGCCCTGATCATCGCTGGTGGGGTCTTGCTGGCTATCGCTCTTTTAACCTGCCCACCCGTTGCAGCGGCCCTGGGCATCGCAGGTTTGGTGACCAATGCGATCGCCGTCACTGCGGCGATTTCAGGCGGTGCATCATTGATTGCAAGTGTCGGGATATTTGCATCCCGCGGATGGAATGAGCATGATTTGGACGCATTCAGACCTGGACCTGGTGTGCTTAATTAGTGCCTGACAGGAAACCCTGGTTTTTAAAAAATTGCTTTATTTATTACCATTCAAGTTTTCCAAAAAAGGCCTTTTATTGGCATGGTTCAATCTCAGTGAACACATTATCTTTTATGGATTTCTGTAAGAGCCTGATTAGAAAAACGAAAACCGTTTCTTTCGCAGAATCGAGTGTCCGCTAAAAACAGTGCTTTTTGAACCATGCCCAATTTCAGTATGAATTAAGGTCATTTTTCTGGTATTTACCACTACCAGTTGAATGCATACTGGTGACCATGGACCGTGGCCTCCATTCCACAGGCCCTCAATACCTCACAATCATACATGCAGCTAAAACTATCAAATGATTGAATATTATAAGCTCTGGTATTCTTAGAACTCGCTTGAAACAACACCTTAGATAGCGAGGCTTGAACCGCTGGATGTGCGGATACACCGGACAATCGTTTGGTCAACATCCCATGGATATAATCGTCAATGTTTTTTTTCCTTTCATCATTACGGGCCTCAACCCATTGAATAAAACCATCGTATGTTTCGGGTGCCGGTAATCGTTCTCCGGATTGCAGGTGTGGAAACACACCTTTGGGCAGACCTGCATGCGAATAAAATGTGCTACCAATCACGGCCATTGCATGACTATTTTCGATATACCAGCGCATGCCTCCTCGATATGGTTCAGGCAAAACCCATCCATCAAAGCCACTGAACTTGGCATATTCATCCGGGTTTAGCATTTCCTCTATAAAACTCTTCATCACCATGATGTCAGTAATTTGTGCTGGAGGTTTTTCCAATAACGCTTGCAGTTCAACACGCCGATTCTCAAATGCATTCGGCGCCCCCATGGTTTTGTCTAGCATCCATTTCAATACAACGACACGCTGGCTATGAATGTCCAATGCCTCATAACGCACGCTTAAGGCCTGACAAAATGCAGCCGGAGACGTTGCTTTTTGACTCCAGTAAATCCCAGGGCCACGCAGAAAAGCATGAATGTATTCGCTGTCGAGCAACTCCAATAAGCGTATTTTATTATCATCACGATTGCCAGCGATTAGCAGCCATTTTTCCTTTAATTGGCAAACACGATGCCTGAAGGCACGCAATAGATTTAAATCATCAGAGCCTTTATCACAAGCATCACCTAAAAATACGCCTATTTTTGATAAACTCAGTGCAAGGCCCTTTTCATTCAGTCTTTGAATCAGCGTGTCACTCATCGATGCCGAATCTAAAAAATGTTTTAAATTTCCTTCAGAGTCCGTGATCACAGAAACCAGTGGTTGATACAAATGATTGAATCGAACGTATTCAAGAATTTTAGGTGAAACCCAGTTTAATCGTGCGTTATCCCCGTCATAATCTGTTCCTGCCAAGCCACCCGCCTTTATTTCATTGATTGCGATTTGATCACGAAATGCTGTTGATGAGTAATTTGAAACATCTCCAAATGGCTTGCTTCCCTCACGGTCAACCACGACGATTTCGTTAGCGTATGCAACAATACGGGGTGAATCAAACCATCTATCCAGGCTGTTAAACGCATCAGAGCCCATCACCAGCGTGATACTCGATGCTGGATCAATCAGCCCGTATGGCGTAAGCCATTCATGCGTAGGGTGCTCTAAATAATGCATGATGGCTGTTGTTCTTTCAGCTGAAGTTAACAAATTTTTGAGCTTATCCAATAGTCCATAGAACCCGTCTCGCAATACAATCAAGGTATTCGCTGTATAGGAAGGCAGCCCTATCAGCTGACTCAAAAAAATTTCCATATCACAAATAATGATGTTTGCTTCATCCACCTCAGCTGCAGCAATCGTCAACATTTCAAGCCGATGATGATTTTGTGCAGATGGCGATTTACCTAAAACAGGCGGACCATCTGCCGATGGCACGCACAATATTTCGGTGTAATCCATTCGACCGGTTTTTGCCAAGGCCCTTTTAATCAAGCGCTCTAAAACGCTGCGTTCAACATCGCCCACCGGACCTGATATTCCCAATAATTCCAAATCACCACTAAATACTTCCTCATTGGCATCATTACGAACCGTGCAAAACGATTTATTATTTTTTGGGTCACACGCATGGTCAAAGGTGAATTTTCTCTGTGGATGTGCTGCAACCAATTGTTTAAGAATCGCAAAATGCGCTTTGGTAGGAGGGGAAGCCATTAAGCCATAAAAAACCAATTTATACATTGCATTGCCTTTGTATTTAAAAATCTGAATCCAACTCATCCTCCTGAATAACCGCAAATTGCTGTGCCGAAGTCGGAGACGCATCGACATACCGATCCAACGCTTCACGCAATTGTGCCGGAAGCATGGATTTTTGACGCCATGATGCTGCATTTAATCGCTTGATGGCTTCTGAAAAAACAGGCATAGTAGCGCATCCTTATTGTAGACATCCGTTATCATTACTGCATGAGTCATCAACAGCGTAAATAATCACAAATAAAACAATAATTCTTAAAAGAACGCCTATGCGCGGCGCGGCTGCAAGCAACCTTGCGATTCATACCAAAGCGTAATAAACAATACCATGATAATAGGACCGACAAACAGCCCCAGCAAGCCCAAGGTTTCAACCCCTCCTAAAATACCAAACAAAACGGCCAGAAACGGCAATTGAGTAGCCCCTCCAATCAATACCGGCTTGATAAAATGATCGGCCACAAACATGACCAACGTGCCCCAAACTATCACAATGATGGCGGCAATCATGCCCCCATTAAAACATAAAATGGATGCTACTAAAATAAACACAACAGGAACGACAAAGGGAATCATCGCTGCAAACGCTGTAATAAATCCCACCAGCGTTGGCGCGGGGAAACCAACCAAACCATAACAGATACCCATTAGTACACCCACACCAATCCCTACAGCAATGGTGCCATTCACCGTAGCTCGGAGGGCTGCAGGCAATCCGTCTGCATAACGAAACCACCGCTTTCCTAAGCAC
>CAMAYA010000069.1 GCA_945862275.1 Legionella genomosp. 1
ATGATGTGAAGCAGGGCCGTATCTTGCTGGATGGCGTGCCCATTAACACATTGTCTTTGGCCAGTTTACGTGAGCAAATTGCCTTGGTCAGTCAACACGTGACCTTGTTTAATGATACATTGGCCAATAATATTGCCTACGGGCGTGAAGGCGTCACACGGGACGCCATTATTGAGGCGGCCCGTCTTGCATATGCGGATGAGTTCATCCAACATTTGCCTCACGGTTATGATACGCATGTGGGTGAAAACGGCGTCTTGTTATCAGGCGGCCAACGCCAACGCTTGGCCATTGCACGTGCGATTTTGAAGGATGCGCCCATTCTGATTTTGGATGAAGCCACATCCGCGCTGGATTCTGAATCAGAACGTTATATTCAGGCAGCGCTTGAACACGTGATGAAAAATCGGACCACGTTGGTGATAGCACACCGATTGTCGACGATAAAGCGCGCGGATAAAATCATTGTTCTTCATCAGGGCCGTGTGGTTGAGCAGGGCACCCATGAGCAGTTGTTAGCAATGGGTGAGCAGTACGCGAAACTGTATAGGGTGCATAAACTGGGTTTGGAACATGAGGAAGTGGTGGCGTAATGCGCTTCATCAGTCTTGATAAACTCTGGTACACGCGACAACCGCATCGATGGCTCTTGTTGCCCTTCGCATGGGTGTATCAAGCCATCACAGTCATACGCCGTCATTATTTACAGCGAACTTGCCAACAAACGTTTTCAGTTCCCATTATCGTAGTGGGCAATATTAGTGTAGGTGGTGTAGGCAAAACACCGCTCGTGATAGCCTTGGCACAGAAACTACAAGCCCAAGGCATTCGAGTCGGGATTGTGAGTCGTGGATACGGGGCCTCTGTGGCATCCTTCCCGCATGAAGTGAATACCCACGATACGGCCACTTTGGTGGGCGACGAGCCTTTGTTGCTGGCCAAACGAACGGGGTGTCCTGTGGTGATTGCACCTGATCGGGTACAAGCCGTACAGTATTTGCTGGCGAAACACCAAAGCCAGGTGGTGATCAGTGATGATGGATTGCAGCATTACAAGATGGGGCGCGCAATCGAAATAGCGGTAATAGATGGAGTGCGAGGTTTGGGTAACGGCTTGTGTTTGCCGGCAGGCCCACTGAGAGAGAGTGCCTGCCGGTTAACCGAGGTTGACTTTATTGTAGTGAATGGTGGAACATGGCCGAATGGATACCGCATGGATTTACAGCCGGGTCGTTTAACAAAGCTGACTCATGGGAATACCATAGACTTAGCCGAGCTAAGTGGTCCGGTTGCGGCCGTTGCCGCCATTGGTCATCCGCAGCGATTCTTTACTACATTGCAGGTATTAGGGGTTCAGTTCAACGCATACCCGTTTGCGGACCATTATGCGTTTCAGGCCGACGATTTACGCTTGCCTGAACAGACGGTGGTGATGACGGAGAAAGATGCTGTAAAATGCCAATCCTTCGCGCTCGACTCGATGTACTATTTACCGGTGGATGCCATGGTTTCTGATGCGTTTTGGCAGGCATTGTGGTCACATGAACAATTAAAAGGATTGTGTTTAAAATGATGTTGGTTCGATTAGGTCAATGGTGTTTTTGCGTTATTCTGGTGCTCTGCGGCGTGTTGCATGCCGCAGAGGTGGATTCCGATCTGGCTGTTGACCCGTCTGGGTTTTCGCCGCCTCAATCCACAGAAGCGAATTGGGTTTTTTCAGGGATGGCGGCGAATGAAAATGGCGAACGTTATGCCTATTTTTTCCAGATGCAACGCCATGAGAATGCATTTCACGCGGTTTCGGCGTTGTTTGATGCGGAAAGCAAAGTGCTTCTTGCTGTGGATGATGGTGAAGCCTTGATTCCTGATCCAGAACGTTATAATTGGCACGTCGGGCGCTCCTTTTTACGGTTTAATGCCATCAACAACAGTTGGGTTTTTGGGATGAAAACGCCGGATAAAAGAGGGTTTAATTTTAAAGTCGATATGTTGAATCAGCCTAAAAACGGTCCTGTCGCACAAAATTTACGCGACGGCGTTGCGTTTATCACGAGCCAGACTGGTCAGTTAAATGGACACATTCAAGTGGGCGCTGTCAGTGATGAACAATTTGTGACGTCTAAACATGCTTGGTTTCGGCAAATCTGGCTGACTGACCACCAAGATAAACCCCATCAACTCAGCAGTGTGTTATGTCGGTTTGAAGACGGCAGTGGATTCTACTCCATGAAAATGCCCGAACCCGATGCCACGCGTGGGGCAAGTGCCGGTTGGTTTGATGCCGAGGGCGCTTCAGTCGCCATGTCTCAGTTTATTCGTGTGAATGAAGCCGAAGATGGGGCTTGGCATATCCGCATCGCGTCTCCTGCGATGCATTTGGTGCTGTCTGACTCGGTTAAACAGCGGGCCGTGGTCGCAGGGTTTGTGTCTGAAAAAGACAAGCAGGGATTTTGCATGTTGAGTGAAGATGCGGTGGGCTAGATGAGCTCACCTTCATAAACAAACATTGCAGGCCCTGTGAGACAGATATCCCCATTCATATCAGGCCACGCGACAACAAGCTCGCCACCCGGTAAGCTAACCGTGACTACCTCTGCCAATTGGTAATATAACCGACCCACAGCGACCGCAGCCACAGCACCACTACCGCAGGCACTCGTTTCTCCGCACCCGCGCTCATAAACACGCAATTGAATGTGATGTGGCGTTAAAATCTGCATAAATCCCACATTGGTTTGTTCAGGAAATAAGGGATGTTTGCTGATTTGTTTGCCTAAATCGTATACGGGTGCCCCAGTCGCGTCAGGGACCCATATCACGGCATGCGGGTTTCCTACGCTGAGGGCATGCACGGCTTGAGATTTTCGTTGGTCGATGGGTATGTTGTAGAGAGGCGCTTGTTCTACTGCAAGAAGTGGGATCTGTGCCGGTTGAAGAGCAGGTCTTCCCATATTGATGGTCACGGTTTGATCGGGGTTTATCTGGAGTCGCATGCGGGTTGTGCGTGTTTCAACCGTCATGGATTGTTTATCCGTGAGGCCGTAATGTTGTGCAAAGCGGGCGAGACATCGCGCTCCATTGCCACATTGGCCTACTTCTTGGCCATCGGCATTGAAAATGCGATAAAAAAAATCGACATCCGAGTGCCGGCTGCGTTCGATGAGCAAGTATTGATCAAAACCTACGCCCGTATCCCGCCTCGCTAAATTGGCAATTTGAGCTGCATTTAAATTTATGTTTTGGCTGATGCCGTCAATGACCATGAAGTCATTTCCCAAGCCATGCATTTTAGTAAATTTTATAGTCATCGTAGTGGTTCTTTCGCTGTTTCTTGTTGTTGAACAGGGGGCGGTGGACCAGGAAGATAAGGAGGGCCTTTTTGCCCACAAGAAGCCAAACACAACAAGCTGCAAATAATCAACGCCAATTTATTCATGTTCACTCACTATAGGCAATAACCCCATATTATACACGCTCCATCGATGAGAGAGAACACAGGGAGGTAGGAGGTGCTGCATTATGAGATGTAGGTTGGTGGCTTCGCAGGCACAGCACCGACTTACGACGAGCTTGCGCTCTTAATTTGCATCATTTATGGCATCTGCCTTGCCATGCTGGCGCGCATTGGCGATAATTTGCCTTTTGTCGGAGATCCGCTGTTGAACGTGTATATTAAAGAGCCATTACAACCAGCACAGGCCTGTGTGATTTGGATGCACGGCCTCGGTGCTGATGCTCAGGATATGGCAGGCTTAGCAGAACAACTGCCATTGAATGTAGCGGTTCGGCATGTATTTATTGATGCTCCGGTGCGAGCTGTTACCGTGAACAATTCCATGAAGATGCGTGCCTGGTATGATATTACTGGCTTTGATTTAACGGATCGCGAAGATAAAGTAGGTGTCGCAGACTCAGAAGCCATCATTCGTAAAGTAATCACAGCCCAACTTGATGATGGCTTTACCTCCACGCAGATTTTTCTGGCCGGATTTTCGCAGGGTGGGGCGATGGCGCTCTATGTAGGTTTGCGTAATAGCATGCCCCTAGCCGGCGTTATCTCCTTGTCTGCATACTTGCCTTTAGCAGCTGAATTGCATCCTGAGTTAGACAGAAATACGCCGTTCTTTATTGCTGCGGGTCAGCAGGATGATGTCGTGTCGTCGTTGTGGACTAAACAATCTGTAAACTGGTTGCATGCCCGCAGTTATAGACAAATTTCATTTCACGAATACCCCATGGGGCATTCAATTTGTCTCCCGGAAATTCAGGACTTAGGTCAATGGTTAACTACCCAAATTTCCACGCTTACCGCTTCCCAAGGAGATAAATAATGACCAGTGTGAAAAAATCACGCATCGTGCCTTTCTCCTGTGAGCAAATGTACAATCTAGTCAATGATGTCGAACGCTATGAAGATTTTCTGCCCTATTTTTCCAAAAGTCTGGTTCACCATCGCGATGAAGACGAAGTGCAGGCAACATTGGTAATTGCCGCAGCTGGAATGAGCAAATCCTTTACCACCCGAAATCGCTTGCAAGCCAATAAGATGATTGAAATAAGACTGGTTGATGGTCCATTTAGTCATTTGGAAGGGTTTTGGCGTTTTGATGAAGTCCCTGAAGGCTGCAATATCTCCTTCGATTTGGAGTTTGATTTCGCCGGCCGGATGTTTTCGATGTTTTTAGGTCCAGTATTCGAGCAAGTGACCGACAAGATGGTCGATGCATTTTGTGATCGCGCCAAGGACTTATACGGTGCAGATTGAAATAGTTTATAGCCCCGCATCGGGGCTGCCAATTCATATCAAATTAATATGCAAAGCTGGAGCAACAGTGGCAGAGGCCATCAGCAAGTCGGGGTTGCTGCAAAGTCATCCTGAAACTGCAGGAATGGCGGTAGGAATTTTTGCAAAATTGGTATCATTGAATACCGAAGTTAAAGCCGGCGATCGTATTGAAATATATAGGCCCTTGTTGATTGACCCTAAAGAAAATAGACGCCAACGAGCTCGTAAAAAATCATCGTAGGTTGGATTAAAAAAATGCAGCCTTGATGCAGCGCCAGCGAATCAAGGCTACGCTTACAGGTGATTTTCGATACGGGCCAAGCGGTCATGATTAAAATACAAACTCAGATTATGAACCTCATTTGCGCCGCTACCTCTACGCCAGGTGTAAGCATAATCCCAACGCTCATTATTAAACGTAGGGCTTAACATGCTCGTACCCATGAGAATACTGACATCTTCTTTGCTCATGCCAATCTTCAGTCGCTCCATTTTTTCCTGTGGCAGCAGATTACCTTGTTGCACAATACGACGTGAAAAATCATAGGACATGCAGTTGGCTAGTAGGAGCACGCACACTAAGCCGATGAGAATAGTTCTAATTCGCATTTTTTTGCCTCTCGGGGAAAATTTCGCCATAATACCATGCCAATTGTCGAAAGGCACCAGCAAGTAATGGGTTCATTAAGGAGTATTTGTGGAAGAAAGTCAGCAATTAAAAGACGCTGGGTTGAAAATTACCATGCCGCGCTTAAAAATTCTACAAATTCTTGAGCAGTCAAGTGAGCATCATCTAAGTGCTGAAGATGTATATAAAGCCCTTTTAGATATGGGTGAGGATGTAGGATTAGCAACTGTTTATCGCGTACTTGCCCAATTCGAAGGAGCTGGATTGATTCATCGTCATAATTTTGAGGGTGGCTATTCAGTTTATGAGTTGAGTCAAGGCGAGCACCATGACCATTTGGTTTGTGTGAAGTGTGGACGTGTCGAGGAATTTATCGATGAGATCATAGAAAGTCGGCAGAAAATGATTGCCGAGCGCGCCCATTTTAAAATGACAGGGCACGCGCTGAATATCTATGGTTTATGTGCTGCGTGTGCTGGATAACTGCAATAAATCTGAACAGGACTTACGCAAAACCCCAATCTCTTCGTTATAAAATGTTCAATTCGGTCATTTAGCTAATCTAAACTCCCTCATTGAAAATTTTTTATGCCTCGACCTTGGAATTTTGCGTAAGTCCTGTGAAAATTAAATCAACGTTCTACAATGATGGGCAGTATTTTAGCTTGTGCTATCCACGATTCCACCTGAGTTTGGTTAGGCATTTGTTTGACTAGATTAGTCTGCTCGTTAATCCGCTGCATAATTTGAAATAATTTTTCGCTATTAAATTGAGCTAACACCTGCACGGAGTCGACACTGCAATGCTCCAGCAGCTCTGCATAATCGTCCCCAATACCATGTACCCTTGCCAGATCCGCTTGGGTAATCCATTTAAAAATTAATTTTGGATTAATGCCGGTTTTCTTTGCTAACTCGTGGCGCTGGTTACGGGTAATGCCTGTAGCTAATAATTGTTGTTGGTCGTCAATACCAATTTGTTGTAGAAGCTCAGTGAATTTGACACCAATGCTTTCAAGTTGGGATAACTTGCACATACAGGCTCCCTATTTTGCGACCGCCAATTTATAGTATAGCTGAGGCAGAAATTTATGGGTAAATTTTGAGCGAATCGCGCAATTTTATAGAAGCTGCAATAAATCTTTCAAACTAGATAACAACGAATGAGTTAGTTCTGCAAATGATTTTTTTTCTTCCATTAGGGCTTGATTGCATTCTACCTCCAGGCCTAAATAATCTT
>CAMAYA010000070.1 GCA_945862275.1 Legionella genomosp. 1
ATACTTGGGGTGCTTTACGGTTCGCTCAACAACCACTACAATTGTCTTTTGCATTTTATCACTAACGACTTTACCAATCATGGTTCTGCCATTTGATTCACTATTAGACATGACTCTTTCCCGCCTTTTCCGTCACAATTGTTTTCACTTTGGCTATAGCGCGTCTCGCTATCTTTACAAAATGAGTTTTATCTAGCGCACCACTTGCTTTTTTCATGCGCAAAGTAAATTGCTCTTTACGCAGCGAAAGCAATTCGGTTTGCAATTCATCAAGTGTTAATTTTCGTAATTCATTCATATTTTTCATCACATCACCTTCCGCTCTTCAAACATCACTTTGAATGGAAGCTTGGCTCTAGCCAAATCAAAGGCTTCAACGGCTAACTCACGGGTCACACCTTCCATTTCGAACAGTATTTTACCAGGCTGTATTTGTGCAACCCAATACTCAACACTACCCTTCCCTTTACCCTGCCTCACTTCCAATGGCTTTTGTGTAATTGGTTTATCAGGAAATACTCGTATCCAAATCTTACCACCACGTTTAATATGACGAGTCATTGCTCGTCTGGCTGCTTCGATTTGCCTTGCAGTAAGACGACCCCGCTCTAACGCTTTTAGGCCAAATTCCCCAAAGCTAACACTAGATCCCCGTTGCGCAAGGCCACGATTACGGCCTTTCATTTGTTTGCGATATTTTGTACGTTTTGGCTGTAACATAATTGTAAATCCTCACTCACTTGCCGCTGTCTACAGGACGACTTTTTTGTGGAATGGTTTCGCCTTTAAAAATCCACACCTTAACCCCAATAATTCCGTAGGTTGTTTTGGATTCAGCCGTACCATAATCGATATCCGCACGGAAAGTATGCAAAGGAACGCGCCCTTCACGATACCACTCACTGCGCGCGATTTCCGCTCCACCCAGTCGGCCGCTGACACAAATCTTGATGCCCTTGGCACCAGACTTCATTGCGGTCTGCACTGATCGCTTCATCGCCCGCCGGAACATAACACGCTGCTCTAACTGCTGCGCAATTCCTTCAGCGACTAACGTAGAATCTAATTCAGGTTTGCGCACTTCTTCAATATTAAGATGAACAGGAACTCCAAGCTGAGCAGAAATTTCGGCGCGCAATGCTTCAATCCCGCCGCCTTTCTTACCAATTAAGACACCCGGCCTAGCTGTATGTATAGTAACAACTGCATTGTTCGCTGGACGCTCAATTTGAATGCGACTAACGGCAGCGGTCATTAATTTTTTCTTTAAATACTTTCGTAAATTAATATCTTGATTTAACAATTGAGCATAGTTTCTATTGGCAAACCATTTTGAATTCCAATCTTTATTAATGCCCAGTCGTATACCGATTGGATTTACTTTCTGTCCCATGGCTTATTCCTCGTCAGACACTTTAATGGCGATATGGCAGGTACGTTTGGTGATGCGATTCGCACGACCTTTAGCACGGGGACTAATGCGCTTTAAGGAAGCGCCCTCATCTACGCATATCATCCCTACTTTAAGTTGGTCGATATCAGCACCATCATTGTTCTCTGCATTCGCAATAGCAGATTCCAATAGCTTAAGGATCAACTGAGCACCTTTTTTAGGTGTAAACCTAAGAACATCAAGCGCCTTGGAAACCTTCATGTTCCGAACCATGTCAGCAACCAGCCTGGCTTTTTGCGCAGACATCGGTGCCGCTTTCAATTTTGCTGTAACTTCCATCGTCGCCTCTTACTTACCTTTGGCTTTTCTGTCGCCAGAATGGCCTTTGAATGTACGGGTTATCGAGAACTCACCCAGCTTATGACCAACCATGTTATCCGTTATGTAAACAGGAACATGATCTTTGCCATTATGAATAGCAATAGTCAAACCAATCATCTCTGGGATGATCGTCGAACGTCTAGACCACGTTTTGATTGGTTTTTTAGACTTTGACGCAATCGATACTTCCACTTTATTAAGCAAGTGATTATCGATAAAAGGACCTTTTCTTATAGAACGAGCCACCGTGATACCCTCTCAACTAATTATTTTTTCTTACGTCTTCTGACAATGAATTTATCAGTACGCTTGTTGCTTCTTGTTTTGTATCCTTTGGTAGGAACGCCCCAAGGAGAAACGGGATGCCGTCCACCAGATGTCCTGCCCTCACCACCACCGTGCGGGTGATCGACAGGGTTCATAGCAACACCACGTACTGTAGGTCGTATTCCACGCCATCTAGATGCACCTGCTTTACCGAGCACACGGAGGCTGTGTTCACTATTACTAACCACACCAATGACAGCGCGGCATGAAAGCAATACTTTCCGCATCTCACCAGAACGGAGCTTTAGCGTTGCATACGCACCTTCCTTCGCAACCACTTGCGCACTGCATCCGGCGCTGCGAATCATTTGAGCACCCTTTCCAGGCTTTAACTCTACACAGTGGATGGTCGTGCCCAGCGGAATGTTCTTTAAAGAAAGACAATTTCCGTTGGCAATAGGCGAATCATCTCCGCTCAACACGACCTGATCGACTTCAAGGCCTTCAGGAGCGATAATGTAACGCCGTTCACCGTCTTTGTAAAGAACCAATGCAATTAAAGCTGTTCGATTGGGATCGTACTCAATCCGTTCGACCCGCCCTTCAATGCCATCTTTCAAGCGCTTGAAGTCAATAATTCGATATTGGCTACGTACGCCACCACCAATGTGACGGACGGTAATCCGCCCTTGATTGTTCCTCCCGCCAGTCTTATTCAGCTTCTCAACTAAAGCAGCGTGAGGCTTGCCTTTATGTATGTGGTGATGAACTACACGAATCTCACCGCGTCTACCGGGGGAGGTTGGTTTGGATTTTATTAATGCCATCTCGATCTGCCTTATTCTGTCACTGTGAAATCAATGTCATAATCTGGATGCAAAGAAACAAATGCTTTTTTCCAGTCACTGCGTTTTCCGGATGTCTGCTTAAAGCGCTTTTTCTTTCCTTTTACATTCAAGACGGAAACATTTCTCACTTTAACGTCAAACATCTGTTCAACAGCAAGTTTTATCTCAAGCTTTGTCGCAGTCTTCATTACTTTAAATGTAAACTGCTTGAATTTCTCAGCCATTACAGTTGTTTTTTCAGAGGTGTGCGGCTCTCTTAGAACCATCAACAATTTTTCAGCATTCATTGCAACTGCTCCTCTAATTTTCTAATTGCATCTTCGGTAATAACCACTTGCTCGTACCGAAGCAAACTAACCGGATCCAATGCGCTCACATCACAGATATCGTATTGGAACAGATTTCTGGATGCCAAATATTCAAACTCACCGACTTCGCTCATTACAATCAATGCGCTTTTTAATTCCAAAGCACCCATTTTGTTAATGAATTCCTTGGTTTTTAAAGATGCACATTGAAAATCACTAACCACAATTAAGTTGCCAGTACGGTACAGCTCGGAGATTATACTACGCATTGCGCGTTTGTACATTTTTTTATTAATTTTTTGTGAATAATCTCGTTTTTTAGATGCGAACGTCACACCGCCTGACCGCCACAATGGGCTTCGGATGGTTCCCGCCCTGGCTCGACCGGTCCCTTTTTGGTTCCAAGGCTTTTTACCACCGCCCCTGACTTCAGACCTGGTTTTCTGAGCACTGTTACCACTACGAGCATTATTCATAAATGTTACGACAGCCTGGTGTACCAAGCCTTCATTGTAGTCGTAACCAAACACAACAGGACTCACGTTGAGTGTTAGGTTTGTATCTTTTGTCATGAGTTCCATTATTTGCCCCTTTTCTGCATTTTAACGGCAAGTTTCACTTCAACTCTTACGCCAGGTGCGCCTGGAATGGCTCCTTTGATTAAGAGCAAGTTACGGACAGAATCCACTCGAACCACTTCTAACGATTGTGTGGTGCAACGTTCGTTACCCATGTGGCCTGCCATTTTCTTGCCTTTAAATACGCGACCCGGTGTTTGGTTCTGACCAATAGAACCCGGAACACGATGCGACCGAGAATTACCATGCGTTGCATCTTGCGTTCTAAAATTGTGTCGTTTAACGGTCCCTGCAAATCCCTTCCCTTTCGAGACAGAAGACACATCAACCATTTGTCCTTCCTGAAAAACATCAGCGACAGTAAAGACTTGACCCAACGTAAAACCATCAACGGAATCCAGTCGGAATTCACACAACATATCGCCCGCTTCGATTCCGGCTTTTGCAAAATGTCCAGCCATTGGCTTGTTGACACGGCTTGCTTTCTTCTCGCCACCCGTCAATTGGACTGCAGTATAGCCATCCGTTTCAATATTTTTTACTTGTGAAATACGATTTGGAAGAGCTTCTACAACAGAGACTGGAATTGACTTCCCTTCTGGAGTAAAAACCCGCGTCATACCGATTTTACGGCCTACAAAACCACCGATCATCATTCTAACACCTCGTTAATATTCTATTCCTGTCCGCTCTAAATTAGCAGACAATTTTACGCGTCAATCTTAAACATATATCTGCACAAATCTAGGAAACAACAGGCTTCGCTTA
Source organism: Legionella genomosp. 1 (assembly GCA_945862275.1). Taxonomy (GTDB): domain Bacteria; phylum Pseudomonadota; class Gammaproteobacteria; order Legionellales; family Legionellaceae; genus DDPF01. The sequence continues at coordinate 4,544 of CAMAYA010000070.1, forward strand.
ATTATCAACCAGACTAATTTGAACGTCCACACCCGCTGCTAAATCTAATTTCATCAGTGCATCTACTGTTTTCTCGGTTGGATTTACAATAATAACCAACCGCTTATGTGTGCGTAACTCATATTGATCCTGCGCATCTTTGTTTACATGCGGAGAAACAAGAACTGAAAACTTTTCTTTCCGCATCGGCAAAGGAATAGGCCCTCTAACCTGCGCACCAGTACGCTTTGCCGTTTCAACGATTTCACGCGTTGAAGAATCAATCATTCGATGATCAAATGATTTAAGCCGAATTTTAATGTTCTGATTATTGCTCATTTTTTTTACTCGATTATTTTAGCGACAACACCGGCACCGACTGTGCGGCCACCTTCCCGTATTGCAAAACGCAACCCTTCATCCATTGCAATGGGCGAATGCAAATTGACAATCAAATGAACATTGTCTCCAGGCATAACCATTTCAATTCCCTCAGGCAAGTCACACGTCCCTGTAACGTCCGTCGTTCTGAAGTAGAACTGGGGCCGATAACCATTGAAGAAAGGCGTATGACGACCGCCTTCATCTTTAGATAAAACATACACTTCTGCTTCAAACTTGGTATGAGGTTTAATAGAACCTGGTTTTGCTAATACCTGCCCACGTTCTACGTCATCACGCTTCGTGCCACGTAATAATACACCAACATTGTCTCCAGCGCGGCCTTCATCCAACAACTTCCGGAACATCTCAACGCCTGTACAAGTTGATTTAACCGTGTCACGGATACCAATGATTTCAACTTCTTCGCCAACTTTGACAATGCCAGACTCGACACGGCCTGTGACTACAGTTCCGCGGCCGGAAATAGAAAACACATCTTCAATCGGCAACAAAAAGGGTTTGTCAATATTTCGAACGGGCTCAGGAATATATGAGTCCATTGTCGCAACCAATTTTTCAATGGACGGGATGCCAATTTCACTTGTATCGCCTTCCAATGCTTTCAACGCTGAACCCACAATAATTGGAGTGTCGTCACCAGGAAAATCATAAGAGCTCAACAGATCACGAACTTCCATTTCAACCAATTCAAGTAACTCAGCATCATCAACCATATCGGCTTTATTTAAATAGACTACCAGGTATGGAACACCTACTTGGCGAGACAATAAGATATGTTCGCGCGTTTGCGGCATAGGACCATCAGCAGCAGATACCACTAATATACCACCGTCCATTTGGGCAGCACCCGTAATCATATTTTTTACATAATCAGCATGGCCTGGGCAATCAACATGTGCATAGTGCCGATTAGCAGACTCGTACTCGACGTGGGCCGTGTTAATGGTGATACCACGCGCACGCTCTTCAGGTGCGGCGTCAATTTGGTCGTATGCTTTTGCTGTACCACCATATTTCTTCGCCATGATTGTCGTAATTGCTGCAGTCAAGGTTGTTTTACCATGATCAACGTGGCCAATTGTACCTACGTTAACATGCGGTTTTTTCCGCTCAAATTTTTCCTTCGCCATTTCAGTACCCCATTAACTTTTATTGTTTCTTAATGATTGCTTCAGCAATATTTGCTGGCGCTTCTGAATATTTTGCAAACTCCATAGTATATGTCGCCCGTCCTTGTGTTGCAGATCTCAGGTCAGTTGAGTAACCAAACATCTCAGCCAAAGGAACTTCAGCTCGGATAACCCGACCTGCTGGTGACTCATCCATGCCTTGCAAGACGCCACGACGTCTGCTTAAATCACCCATCACATCCCCCATGTATTCTTCTGGGGTGACCACTTCAACTGCCATGACAGGTTCAAGCAGCACAGGGCTTGCTGTTAGTGCGCCTTGCTTAAAGCACATTGAACCCGCAATTTTAAAGGCCATTTCACTGGAATCAACATCATGAAATGAACCATCAAAGAGGGTAACCTTAACGTCAACAACGGGATATCCCGCAATAACGCCGTTCTGAAGCTGCTCTTGAATCCCTTTGTCAACGGAGGGGATGTATTCCTTAGGAATAGCACCACCAACAATTCCA
>CAMAYA010000071.1 GCA_945862275.1 Legionella genomosp. 1
GGGAGCAAGTGAATGAGTATGCAGTGCTGTTGGGTAACCGCTCGCCAGATCCGATTCGGTGTGGGTTGTATTATTTAAGCAGTGGGACGTGGGTAAATTGGGTAACCGAGCCACGGAAAATCCTTCCTGAAACACCGTTCCCATTTGTACACATTTAGCGTATAGTTGCGCGATATTAAACCTCCAAAACAATTGAGTAAAGGATATGACCGAAACGCAACGAGGAAGCCTTTTTATTGTGGCCGCTCCATCAGGTGGCGGAAAAACCAGCTTAGTCAAAAAACTGGTACAAACACTGCCCGATATTGACGTCTCTATTTCTCATACCACTCGCGACATGCGGCCAACGGAAGTGAACGGGATAGATTATTTCTTTGTGAATGACATTGAATTTCAACGAATGATTCATGACCATGCGCTTGTTGAATATGCGCATGTCTTTCATCACTGCTATGGTACGTCTGCGGCCCAAATCAAAGATCGCCTGCATGCCGGCGTGGATGTGGTGTTGGATATTGATTGGCAAGGTGCGCAACAAATCAAACGTGCATTTTCGGACGCCGTGAGCGTGTTCATCATTCCGCCGTCATTGGAAGTATTGAATCAGCGTTTAATGGACAGGCAGCGTGATGACACCCAAGTGATCGCCGACCGGATGCAACAAGCACGCAAAGAACTCAGTCATTATAATGAGTTCGACTATTTAATAGTCAATGACGATTTCAATCAAGCAGCCACCCAATTGCAAGCCATTGTGCTGGCGCATCGCTTGCAGATGGCCCGCCAACGCATACAACAGCGGAAATTGCTTTCATTCCTGCTAGCACCTGCGTAAAATAAACCAATGCGTAAAATAGACTATTTAGAGGATCATAATTATGGCACGAGTAACAGTTGAAGATTGTTTAGAGCACGTAGACAATCGATTTGAGTTGGTCATGCTCGCGTCAAAACGCGCGCGCGATATTGCAATCCGAGGCGCACAACCCATGGTTGAATGGGAAAATGACAAGCCTACCGTGGTTGCATTGCGAGAAATTGCAGCAGGATTGATCAGCCGAGATATACTGAGTAAAGAGTAGACAGTCCAATTATCGGGAGCATACGGCGTGAGCTATTTTAACGCATTGCGCGACGAACTAAATCGCTACCTTGAGCCACCGCAGGTTGAAACGTGTTACCAAGGTTTTTTGTTCGCGGAAAAAGCGCATAGCGGGCAAATGCGTCGATCGGGAGAGCCTTATATTTCTCACCCGGTTGCCGCGGCTCTTATTCTTGCCGAAATGCGGATGGATTACCAAACCATCACCGCCACCCTTCTGCATGACGTCGTTGAAGACACCCTCATTAGCAAAGATGATTTAATCAACCAATTCGGTGAAGAAATAACAACATTGGTCGATGGCGTGACCAAACTTACGAAAATCAAATTTGAAACCCGCGCACAAGCTCAAGCCGAAAACTTTCGCAAAATGGTTTTGGCCATGGTCAAAGACATCCGCGTCATCATTGTTAAATTAGCCGACCGCCTCCACAACATGCAAACCCTTGGTGTGATGCCATCTGCCAAACGGCGGCGTATCGCCATCGAGACATTGGAAATCTACGCCCCCATTGCCAACCGATTAGGCATGCACGGGATTTACACTGGATTGGAAGACCTTGGCTTCAAAGCGTTATACCCTATGCGTTACCGTGCCATTAAATCAGCCGTTGAAAAATCACGTGGCAATCGGCATGAATTAACAAAAAAGATTGAGCACGACCTGCAACAAGCGCTGGACGCTTTGAAAATGCCCTACGAACATGTGTTTGGCCGCCAAAAGCATTTATATGGTATTTATCGAAAAATGCGACAGAAAAAGGCATCTTTTGCCGACATAACCGACGTATTTGCGTTCCGTGTGATCACCGAAGACCTGGATTCGTGTTATCGCGTGATGGGTGCCTTGCATCAAACCTACAAACCAGTCCCGCAACGATTTAAAGATTATATTGGCATTCCAAAAGTGAATGGCTACCAATCATTGCATACCACTTTATTCGGCCCCTATGGCGTGCCGTTAGAAGTTCAAATCCGTACTCGCGACATGGATAGGGTCGCTGATAATGGCGTGGCTGCGCATTGGAGTTATAAATCACCCGGGGAAGAACTCAACGAAGCGCAATTGCGCGCTCGTGAGTGGGTTTCGCGTTTGTTGGAACTGCAACGGAGCACTGGCGATTCACTTGAATTTATTGAACACGTCAAAATCGACCTATTTCCTGATGAAGTGTATGTCTTTACGCCCAAAGGGGAAATAATGGAGTTGCCCAAAGGGGCGACGCCTGTTGACTTTGCTTACACCGTGCATTCTGATATTGGCAACAGTTGTGTGGCTGCAAAAATTAACCGTCGGCTCGTGCCATTAAGCATCCCACTGATCAACGGGCAAACGGTAGAAATCATCACAGCACCCGGCGCTAACCCAAACCCATCATGGCTTAATTTCGTGGTCACCGGCAAAGCGCGGAGTAATATTCGAAATGTCTTGAAGTCACAGCTTCATGCCGAATCCATTGCACTGGGAAGACGTTTTTTACAACAAGCATTCACCGAATTGAATTGTGATTATGCAAAAGTGCCACCTGAATCCCTACGCGCATTGCTGCATGATCTGAATTACAAATCGACAGAAGACCTTCATAATGCCATTGGAATTGGCAATCAAATGCCCATGGTTATCGCAAAAAGGCTCGTTGTTGCTCAGGACGTGGATGATTTGGATAAGTCGTCCAAACCCAGCTCGCTGACCATCAAAGGCACAGAAGGCATGGTGCTGCATTTTGCAGAGTGTTGCCAGCCAATTCCCGGAGACAGCATTGTCGGGCGGTTTCAGCAAGGCCGCGGCATTTTAGTTCATACCAGTGATTGTTTGACGATTAATCATATACGGGGAAATCCCGAACAATTCATTTCATTGTGTTGGGATGACAATGTTCAAGGAGAATTCTGGGTAGACATCACCGTCGATGTAGCAAATCAACGCGGCGTTTTAGCCGCCTTAGCCACCGCCATTTCAGAAGCAGATTCCAATATTGGGAATATCAGTGTAGACCCACGCGATGGACGACACAACGCCGTCACCTTTTCAATCAGCGTGCTGAACCGTTCGCACTTGGCGCGCGTGATGCGACGTTTGCGCGCCAATAAGGTCGTGATGCGCCTATATCGAAAAAAACAGGGGGACTAGACACGATGCAAGCGATCAGTACCGAATTAGCACCTGCAGCGATTGGAACATACAGTCAAGCCATTCGTTGTGGAAATACGGTTTACCTGTCTGGTCAAATACCCCTGGACCCGCAAAGCGGGCTAATGTGTAGCGAAGAAATTAGTCTGCAAATCACGCAGGTATTAAAAAATTTAAATGCTGTGTGTGAAGCCGCTGGCGGCAGTTTAGCCCATATTGTGAAGTTATCTGTATACCTCACCGATTTAAACCACTTTCCTTTGATTAACGAGGCAATGACCCATCATTTTAGCCTACCCTACCCTGCTCGTGTTGCCATTGGTGTGGCCGCCTTGCCGAGAGGGGCGCAGGTTGAAATGGACGCCATCATGGCACTATAACGAGAAAAAATGAGCATTTTATCCTTTAATAATGTCACCTTAAATATAGGCGGCAACTGCATTCTTGACCATGTAGATTGGCAAATTCAACCAAACGAAAAAATTGCATTGGTAGGCCGAAATGGTGCTGGAAAATCCACTTTGCTTAAACTGTTGCAAGGCGACATCGTTCAAGACAGCGGGCACATTCATCAGCGAAATGGGTTGCGGGTTGCGGGCCTTACCCAAGATGTGCCTATCCATGATGAAGAAACCGTCTACCATTTTCTAGTGAAAAGCCTAGGCGAAGTCGGTGAAGTGCTGGCTGACTTTTACCGCTTGTCATCTGGCGATGACATGAATCAATTGGCAAAATGCCAACAGCGAATGGATGACCTCCAAGCATGGGATTTATTGCCCCGCATTGACACCATGGCGACTCGATTAGGTCTTGATCCCAGTGCATCAATGTGTCAATTATCAGGTGGAATGAAGCGACGGACTTTATTAGCCGCAGCCCTGATTGCCGCCCCCGACTTACTTCTATTGGATGAACCCACCAACCATTTGGATATTCAGGCTATCGAATGGCTAGAGTCGTACTTAAAAACATACTCCGGCAGCGTTTTATTGGTCACGCATGATCGAGCCTTTTTATCTCAAGTAGCTAATCGCATCGTAGAAATTGATCGAGGGAAATTAAATCGACACGATTGCAATTACGAAACCTATCTAGACCGACGTGAAGCCATGCGTATGAGTGAACAAACTCACCACGACCTCTTTGATAAACGTCTCGGTGAAGAAGAAGCCTGGCTACGTACGGGTGTGAAAGCCCGGCGCACGCGAAATGAAGGACGCGTACGCGCGCTCAAAGCCATGCGGGACGCGCATCAACAACGCCGTTCGCAAATGGGGAAAGTGAAGTCTTTGACAGTGGATGTGGCTCGCTCGGGCAATATAGTGCTTGAGACAAGTCAGTTGACTTACCACCTCAATGGGAAACCGTTGATAAAAGATCTTTCCTTTTTATTAACACGCGGAGACAAAGTGGGCATAGTAGGCCCAAATGGATGTGGTAAAACCACCTTGGTACGGTTATTGTTAGACGATCTAACACCTGATTCAGGCACTGTTCGTCAAGGCACGTCTTTATCTGTTGCTTATTTTGACCAACTTCGTCGTCAATTGGATGAGAATCAAACCGTCATGGCAAATGTTGCGGATGGAGCGGATTACGTCACCATTCAAGGCAAACAAAAGCATGTTGCCTCGTATTTACGTGATTTTTTATTCGCGCCTGAGCGCTTTAACCAACCTGTGTCTTCTTTGTCAGGTGGAGAGCGCAATCGCTTGCTGTTGGCTAAATTACTAGCGCGTCCTGCTAATTTGCTGATTTTAGATGAGCCCACAAATGATTTGGATATCGAAACCCTCGAGTTGTTGGAAACCATGCTGGTGGATTACCCAGGCACATTGCTATTGATTAGCCATGATCGAGCGTTTATTAATCAGGTTGTTACCAGTGTATTGGTCCATGAAGGAGACGGTGTGTTTCATGAGCATTTGGGTGGGTATGACGCCTATTGCGAGGATAAAAAACAAAAACGCACGCCTTCAATGCCCACTGAGAGGACTAGCCATGTGCAAAAGCTCAATTTTAATGAGCAGCGCGAGTTATCTAAAATACCGGGAAAAATAGAAATATTGGAAAAAACAATCGCCACCATTCACCTTGACATGGCAACACCGTCTTTTTATCAAAAAGACACACAAGAAATCACTCGTATCCAAAAAAAATTAACCGATCTGGAAGAGCAGTTGGTTAAATCATATGAACGATGGGATAGCTTGGAAGCGAAGGATAATCCAGCATGATACTCGTCATTGCCCTAATCGTTTGCGTGACAGCCGTCAGTTTATTGTTCATGCAAGAGCTACTCGGCATTTTTAAAAAGGTTGTGTCAATTCCAGGCGTGGCTTTACTGGGGCCTTTGCTACTGGCCTCTTGGATCATCGAGGCCTATGCGGACTGGTTGGAATGGCTGAGATGGGTCTGTCACAATGAAAGCCGAAACATGCTAGAACGCGTCGTCGCAACCCTTCCTTTTCAAACTGTCGCACTCGATGTGTTGAAGATCATGTTCTTGTGTTTATTCGCCTTCATTCCAGTCTTTGTTATATGGGCTATTGAGCGTTACAAAGGACGCTATAAATTACCGCGAATCGCATCTTACATCAGTATTGTGACTTGGATTATCGCCGTCTTTTTGCTGAATTAACGCTTCGCTCCAGGCCCGCTGGCATGCGATTGACGATAGTTGTCACGTGGCGATTCTGGCGGATAACCATATCCCTTATCCGCAAGCCGTTTTGCAATTTGCAAATACCGTTCACCCCATAATCCTGGGTCAAAATTGGTGATAACCACGTTGTAATTCAAGTTGATAATCGATTCAAACCCTTTCCGCTGAGCCAACTCATGCCCATCAATCGCAATTTTCACTTCGGTTGCAGTCTCAATGCCACCTTCCTTTAAACGCTCAACCAAAATAAAAATCATTTTTTCAATGGTGTAATACAGTTTGCACATGGAAAGGCCTGCATCATACATTTCGCCGCCTTTAGAGGTGCTTAAGATATTACCGCTATCATGAATGGGATATACAAATTCAAGTTCATTCGTACCGGGAATTGTATCGGGTTGAATCACCAGCTGGGGCACAAAAGGTTCGATCGTAGGGCTAATGATGAGTATATGAAAATCAGCCCAGCGCCATGACAGTTGATAAACGTTCTCCATCAATGCAATGGGGCTTTCATCCAGCTCTGTACGCATCTGACGAGACCCGTCTGTCGTCAA
>CAMAYA010000072.1 GCA_945862275.1 Legionella genomosp. 1
AAGACCGCGATGATAACGTAACGCGGAAAAAATCGTTTGCCTACCAAATAGGTGACGCAAACCAATGGGGTTTGCGCCAAGTAAGCTTGTTAGAGGGGGATGTCAGCCGGAATGACTCTGGTGAGCTGAAACCTTTTTTAGTATCCCGGTGGGTGCAAGTCCCACATGATAGAGCCTAACGGGCAGTCACAGAACCAATGGGGTCAGACCGGATTGATTTTCAAGAAAAGCTGATTTAAACTGCGTGTTTTGAAAACAGGGTACTTTAAATGGCACGTCATCCACGTTTTATCCTACCTGTGCAACCGCAACATGTAATAGAACGAGGGAATAATCGTCAGCCGATTTTTTGCAGAGCTAGAGATCATGCGTTTTATTTAGAGAAGCTGATGCAAGCAGCGAATGAACATGACTGCCCGCTTCATGCATATGTGCAAATGACAAACCACGTGCATCTGTTGGTTTCACCGGCAAGACAAGACGGTCTTGGCAAAATGATGCAGATGCTTGGGCGCTATTATGTCCAGGATTTCAATTACAATTATCACCGCACAGGTACGCTACGGGAGGGACGATACAAGGCTAGTTTGATTAGCTCAGAGCAATATTTATTCACTTGCATGCGTTATATTGAGCTTAATCCGGTAAGGGCACTAATATACTGCTGTTGGGCCAAGGCACCAGAAACACATATAAATCTATTTAACTTGCGAAGACATTCCTTTATTATCCATTATTCAATAAAAATAAAAAATGAGGGATCAAGCCATGAAGACAACCCAATATCCTCTTCTATCGTTAATTAGTACAACGGTTATTACCATCATGTGTAGCCAGTCAGCACAAGCGGGTGCTTTTTCTTTATATTCAGAAAGTAGTGCTGCGGCCATTGGGAATTATGCCGCGGGTGTTTCTGCGGAAGCGGCTGATGCATCAACTGCTTGGTATAATCCGGCTGGTTTGGTTCTATTAAAAAAACAGGAACTGGTATTCAGTGGTGTTGGTGTTTTTCCTAGTAGTAAATTAACCGGGACCAGTACGTTTGCAACAGATGGTCTCACTTCATATAACCAGTCATTTTCAGGAATACAAGCCGGAAAAAATGCGTTGGTTCCCGCCATTCATTATGCTTTACCGTTAGGCGAACGAGCCGCTTTTGGTTTGAGTATTGTTTCGCCATTTGGGTTATCCACTCAATATAGTGTTGACTCACCCGTACGTTACGCCGCGACATTATCTCAATTGCGTACAATCGATGTGTCTCCTGATATTGCTGGTAAAATAACCGATAAATTCTCCGTTGGTTTGGGTCTTGATTTTCAATCGGCTTCGGTTAAACTAAATGCTGTACAAGGTGCCCCGTCTTTTCTGCAGTCCATAGGCCAGCCCCCGACACTGTGGGATTCTACATCTGATAATAAAGGCAATTCTTTTGCAATGGGCTTTCACACCGGTGTTATGGGTGTATTCAATGATGATCACACACGTGTGGGATTGAATTACCAGTCAAAAATGTCGCATCGATTTACAGGTACAAGTACGCTAACAGGTCGATTGGCTGATCCTACGTCAGGTTTTCTTAATTCGTCGGCCGTATTTACCAATGATCTTCTGATTAGTAATTCGATTACTTTGCCAGATTTACTGACATTGAGTGCGTATCAAGATGTGAATGCTAAACTCGCATTACTGGGATCTGTGGTTTATACCGGTTGGAGTTCATATAAAACCATTCAGTTAGATCATGTTGCCGCTTACACAGCCACCACAGGCCTAGCAGGGGTTACTTCAACATCCACTGAAGATTATCGTGATGCATGGAGAGTTGGGATTGGAGCGAATTATCACATGACGGATAAATGGATGATGCGTGTGGGTGGTGGATATGATCAAACACCAACGGTTGAATCTGAACGTAACGTACGCTCGCCAGATGCCAGTCGCTGGGCGTTATCCGTTGGGTCACATTACCAATTCCGACCTAACATGGGCGTGGATGTAGGTTATACGTATTTGCGCACAACGAACAATGCAATTGTGAACAAAACTCAAGCGTTGGGTACCACGTCATCGTATAACGTGAATGCGCTGGCGAAAATTAGTGCGCAGTTGGTTGGCGCGCAGTTGGTGTGGGCGATTGATTAACCCGCGAGATATGTTACAAAATAGGTAAGTGGGGCTCTTATGTACCTGAACGTTTGCGTTACCGGTTTTGAAACAAACCGGAAAACGCAGACGGTAACGCACAGGTTTTGATACATCCGTAAAAAACACCGCTGGTAATTTCCCATCGAATAAGCACTGCAATGCATCCGTAGGTGAGACATCATGTTTCTGTGCTGTGAGCAAGTAACTTCGTATGCGGCAGAACATTTTAGCGCCATCCATTGACCTAAAACAGCCCGATATTTTCTGTTGTACCTTTGAAATGTGGCAAAATCCCAATCTCATCCATGGCCTTACTTCCACGTTTTTCATGAGGATAAAAATAAGTCCACCGTTCATTTGAGGCATTGTGCAACCAAATGCGCTTACCGTTTACATTGATCCCCGTTTCATCGGCGTGGATTAGTGTGCCATGAATGAGTTTGTACTGGGATAAATATACCGCATGCGATTTGACCGACTTTCCATATTGAATCGGACGGGTAAGGCCATCAGGGAAGACAGCAACATAGCGTTTGCCTTTATCGTTCTCAAGCACCTCTGCACGATATTCTGTCAGGCTTTAAATTTTTACCGGTGCGGCCTGGTTGCCCGCCTGGCTTGTTGTTTGTGGTCCCTTTATTCCCTTTTCCGCGGTACGGATCAGCTGATGGCGGCTTGCTACTGTTTCGGCTAGTCAGTGAAAGACGTCCAACCATTAAGCTAATAATAGTTAACAGCAACTCAAACATGGGTTTTTCCAGCCTATTTTTTCGCGATATAACGCGTTTTGAGCCTGGAAAAATTTAGCGACATACGGGGGAGGTGCACACTGAATGATCTCGTACACAGCGATCTATTAAACGTATTCAAGATCACAATAGAGTGATAGTCAACTACAATGACCATTTTTAAAAATAATCAAAAAAAACGTGTCAAGAGAAATTTCATCATTTTTAAAAAAAAGGCACTGTTCATTGTGGTGAATGCTTACATTTATTATAGGATTTATTATTATAGTCAGTCGTATGCTAATCAGAAATAACTAAAGCCCCCGAAGGGGGCTTTAGTTGGGATTAAACTCCATGCGGCCTATTAGACTCAGTAATTTTGTCTTTCCCGCCTTCAATGGCCTCTTTTAATCCTTGTTTTAATGCCGCAGCGGCGTCAGGCCTACCGAAAAAATTGACCTTAGTCTGGCTGCTCTCAAGCACTTGGCTTGCAGTTGTCTTTGGCGTTTGATAGTATTTTTCAACGAACGCATCTTGGTTCCCAAGCCAGAACTCTGGAAACAGGAGCTTTGGAAGAAGGTTGGCAATGAAGGCAACACTCGCAGATAAAGCATTTAAAATAGGCTGAAACACGGCCAGCAACCCTGTTTCAGATTGAAATGATTGCTCCGCCTCAAGAAGCACGGTTTCAATATTTCTCACCTGAGTATCTATTCCAACAGGCGTTTGTGCATCGAATAACAGTGTTCCATAGCTTTTAATGTCATTATACAGTAGCTGAATGCGACTATCGTTGTATTGAGAATTTGTATCGAGTAAATCCCTTAATAACCTATCAAAGTCATCTTTTAATTCATTAACATCCTTTGGTGGGATCTGAACACCTACTGCCGCCAAATTTTCTTTTTGGTCGAAGGTTAATGGGATTGAAATGTCCTTTTCTGTGGCTAGTGCCATGATGTCCACATATAACGAAGTTCGGGCCGTACTTGCCTTATCTCTGTCGATACCATTTTCTATTTCACTCAGGGGCTTTAACTTTCCGAGCTCAGATAAAATTGTCGATAAATTCTGGGGTAATTCATCTGCAGACTCGGGTCTTTTATCTAATCTTTTAAGCAGGAATCTAAGCAGAGACTTAACCTTTCCGAGCTTGGGTCTCTTCTTTTCGTCTGGTGTTTCCATGATAATCTCCAAATAAGATTGTAATCCACACTATTAATGTAGTTTACAAGTTCTGATTGTCAAGTTTAATGTCGAATTGCATGTATTATGGATTGTAGGCCTATTTTATTGCTCACCTGGTTCGAAGCCGATTGCTGGGCACGCTTCACTTTGCCCACCCTACAAAACAACCATCGTGAATAAATTGTGAGTGAGTGATGGATAGGATAGGATGGGGGATGACTTTAACAGGAGTGATGATGAACAAAACAATGGGCTTCATGGCATGCCTAGTCTTCTGCACACTGGCGCATGCGGCGCGTCCTTTGCCGTTGGATACGGTGGATTTTCAAGTGAGCACAAAGCAGTGGGTTACAACGCAAACAGCCCTGCTAACGGTCAATTTGAATGCGACGTTAGGCAACGCCGATTTGGTGAAAGCGCGCGCGGACATCTTGGATAAATTATCCAAAATTGCCACTGGCGAGTGGCATTTGACGCAGTTTGACCGGTCTCAAGATAGCTCAGGTCTTGAGAAGCTGTCAGTCCAAGCCCAAGCGCGCGTTCCACAAAGTGGCTTAACGCAGGTGTATGAACATGCAAAATCCGTTAGCAAGCCCGGGGCGAATTACTCGGTGGGTTCGATTGAATTCACGCCTAGTTTAGAGGAAATGCAACAGGTACGAACAACATTGCGAGAGCGGCTGTACAGCCAAGCGCGCGATGAGTTGGTGCGGATTAATAAGGTCTATACAGGACAACAGTATACATTGAATCAGCTGGTGTTTGTGGAGGGCAGTGAGCCTCCGGCTGAACCGAAAATGCTGGGAATGATGAATGCCATGGCCGTCCGGTCAGCAGCGCCTGCATTAACAGTGAGTCAAGAGTTGACCATGACCGCATTGGTTCAAGTCGCATCGAATCGTCAACAGGGAGCATGATGTGTTTGTTAAGCACCAAGTGATAGGCCACCGTGGAGCGGCGGCCTTCGCGCCTGAAAATACGCTAGCCTCTTTCAAAAAAGCCCGTGCTTTGGGGTGTGGGTTTATTGAATTTGATGTGATGTTAAGTGCGGATGGTGAGCCATTTATTTTTCATGATGAAAAATTGAATCGCACGACTAGCGGTCAAGGCGAGTTCGGGCTAGCGACGTCGGAATATATCCAATCATTGGATGCGGGCAAGTGGTTTTCCAGGCGAAACGCCGGTGAAAAAGTGCCTACCTTGCGTGAAACATTGGCATGGATGGCTGAGTGCAATGTACAGGCAAACATTGAAATCAAACCGTATCCGGGATTTGCTGAACAAACGACCGTTGCCGTGCTCACACAAATTAATCGCTATTGGCCAGCAGGGAAACCATTGCCTTTAATTTCAAGCTTTAATGTGGAGGCATTGCGATTATGTCATGCCTTCTCACCGGAGATGCCCATTGGGTTGCTTTTAGAACAATGGCAGGAGAACTGGCTGGGGCTGGCGCGTGAATTGCAATGCTATTCAGTCCATTTGGGCCGTCGATTTGCCACTCGAGAACGCATCGCTGAGATAAAGCAACATGGCTATGCCGTGTGTGTTTATACTGTGAATAGCAGGCGACTGGCCGCTAAGTTATTTGATTGGGGGGTTGATGCGGTGTTTAGCGATTATTCTGACCTGTCGCGAATGCGTGGTTTTCTTCGGTTTTTGCGCTGGCGGGCGGGTTAGTTATTCACTCCATTTATGTTACACTATTGCGGGGATAGACATTGGATTTGGGGAAAATGGTTTATGCATGAGAACGCAGTTTTTTACACGATTTTCCTAATTTTTGCCGGAGCGGCGGTTTTTTCAACCCTGGTGCTATATACCAAGCAATCGCTATTGGTCGCCTATATTTTGTTAGGCGTCGCCCTTGGCCCCTGGGGATTGAAGTGGATCTCTGACTTAACGGCTATCCAGGAAGTGGGGGATGTAGGGATTGTCTTTTTGCTCTTTTTATTAGGCTTGCATCTACAACCGCAAAATTTAATTCACATGCTTAAAAAGGTTACTTGGATCGCGTTATTTAGCTCCGTGTTGTTTGCTATGATTGCGTATTTGATTGGTCGTTGGTTTGGTTTGTCCAACACCGAATCATGGGTGCTCGGGGCTTCCATGATGTTCTCCAGCACGATCATTGGTCTAAAACTGCTCCCCACTACTATTCTTCATCATCAACACACCGGTGAATTGATGATAAGTGTGTTATTGATGCAAGATATCATCGCGATTATTGTATTGATTTTGATCAACGGTACAAAACAAAGTGTTGGATTCAGTTGGCACGATCTTTTGCTCGTTGGCGTGGCGCTACCGTCCTTGATTCTTCTTGCATTTGCAGTGGA
>CAMAYA010000073.1 GCA_945862275.1 Legionella genomosp. 1
GACGTGATGGGCTCGAAATGCCCGAAGGGGGTGGATGCTGGCAACGAGAGCGCCTGACTCGGCCAAGGGCATTAAGACGTCTGTACTGAGCACACCACTGCAATGCGCAACGATGTGGCCTGGTGAAATCGCCAATTGAGCCGCGATGCCTGCAATGGTGTCATCCGGTGTGGTGATAAACGTGATGTCCGCAAACGGCAACGCAGACAATGCGGCAACCGCGTGTCCTGCTCCCAATGTTTTGATTGCAGCGCGCGCGCTATTGATGTGCCGATTGCACAGTGTGAGGGATTGGGCGCTGTTGGTGTCGAGGAGCGCGCGAGCTAACTGTTGACCTAATCGCCCGGCACCAATGATGTTTATTTTCATAATATGCGTTATCTTTTTGTTATGATGTGACAAAACACAGGGATTGATTGTATCATGCGTCCTTCACTATTTATCTAAATGAATGACATGCCCTCTGATCATATTAAAACCATCCCGCAATACATCGCACCGAAGCGCGCCTTGACCGCATTTGCCGGTTTCATGGCCAATCTTAAAATCCCGGCCATTAAAAATTATTTGATTCATGATTTTATACAAAAATACCAGGTCAATATGCAGGAGGCAGTCGATGAGCAGGTGGAGCATTACGCTTGTTTCAATGATTTTTTTATACGCCACTTGAGGCCTGAATGCCGACCTGTAGCAGAAGCGGCCGTGGTGTCTCCTGTGGATGGTGTGATCAGTGAAATCGGTCGGATTACGTCTGGACGATTGTTACAGGCAAAAGGCCGGGATTATACCGTGAGCGAGTTACTCACTTCGGAATCAGCGTTGAGCGCACAATTTGATAACGGCTCATTTGCAACCCTGTATTTATCGCCCAAAGATTATCATCGGGTGCACATGCCCATGGATGCAACGCTCAAAGAGATGATATACGTACCCGGTAAATTGTTTTCCGTGCAACCGACGACGGCCCGCGTTATTCCTCGTTTATTTGCACGCAATGAGCGACTGGTGGTTTTCTTTGATACGTCCGTAGGATTAATGGCGATGGTGTTGGTGGGGGCCACGATTGTGGGCGCGATTGGCACGGCATGGCATGGCGATATTCGCCGTGGGCGTCAGAAAGTGCGGTTTGACTATACGGATAATACCGCTGTGAATACGGCGCTGCAAAAGGCCGTGGAAATGGGGTATTTTAAGCTCGGCTCCACCGTCGTTCTTTTGTTTGCAGATGGGGAGCGCATGCAATGGCGGCCTGACTTGCAGGCCGGTAGTGGTATTCGTTTTGGGGAAGCGCTGGGGAGCGCAGCTCCAAAGGTTATGTAAATTTGAAGTTGAACTTCAAATTTACATAACCTATACTGGATAATACATTTTCTTCTTTTGCTGAATCATGATGGACTTTCTTTCTCGCGACATAAAACAAGAAATGTTAGCCATGGCCAAGGCCTACCCCATTGTGACGGTGCTGGGCCCAAGGCAGTCTGGTAAAACCACATTGGTACGTCAATTATTTAGCCATAAGCCCTATGTCTCATTAGAAAACCCCGATGATCGGGCGTTTGCTGAGCTTGACCCCAGGGGGTTTCTTGAGCAGTACCCAAATGGGGCGATATTGGATGAAATTCAACGGTTGCCTATCTTGTTGTCTTATCTGCAAGGGATTGTTGACCAGCAACCGACAAAAGGGCAGTTTATTCTCACAGGCAGCCATCAACATGAGTTGCACCAATCAGTCAGCCAATCCCTCGCGGGCAGAACAGCACTCTTAACCTTGCTCCCACTTTGTTTAGCAGAATTGCCCCTTTCGCTTCAAAACGAGAATCTGGATTATTATTTGTATCATGGCATGTATCCCGCCATTTACCATGATCAATTGGAGCCGACTAAATTTTACAGGAACTACTTGCAGACCTATGTTGAGCGTGATGTGAGGCAAATGATTCACATCAAAGATTTGAGCCGATTTCAACATTTTATTAAATTATGCGCTTCTCGGGTCGGTCAATTATTCAATGCCAGCCATATCAGTCAAGCGTTGGGCGTGTCATCCAACACGGTGCATCATTGGTTATCAATTCTAGAAGCATCGTTTGTCATCTACCGACTACAGCCTTATTTTGAAAATTTTGGCAAACGCATGATTAAATCGCCAAAACTGTATTTCACCGATGTTGGATTGGCGACCTATTGTTTGGATATTCACACAGAAGCACAACTGCCACGCGATCCGCTTCGTGGGAGTCTGGTGGAAAATTTCGTCATTTCTGAATTCATGAAACACCGTGCTAATAAAGGGTTAGAGTCCAATGCCTATTTTTATCGCGACAGCAATCAACACGAAATTGATTTGTTGATGAAACGTGGGCATGACCTTATTCCCATTGAAATTAAATCATCCAAAACATTTCATCCTGAGTTTTTAAAGGGGCTACACTATTTTAAAGGCATCGCGCCTAGCCGATTTAAAACAGGGTATTTAATTTATGCGGGCGATCAAGAACAACGCATCCATGATTTTTTTGTGACCCATTTTTCGCATATCAAAAACATCAGTGAAGCCATAACGGATAGTGTACAATGATGGTTCAGTATACAATAATAACTATACGTTCCAAACGGATTGTCCTATGCGAATGATTGTGGTTTTTTTGGTGGTGACGTTCATCGGCTTGCAAGCTAAATTATGGGTGGGCGATGGCAGCATTGCGCAGTGGTTGCATCTTGAGAAAAAATTAGCGGCGCAGGAAGAGAATAACAAGAATCGTCTAGCCCGTAATCATGCGCTTGAAGCGGATATTGCAGAGCTTAAATCTGGCGATCAAGCCCTTGAGGAACAGGCGCGCTTTGAATTGGGCATGGTGAAGGAAGGGGAGTCGTATTATCAATTTGTTGATTGAGCATGAACGTGTTGAATGAATCTTTAGAAAATGAACAACGCCGGCGGTTTCTTGTGGCCAGTGCGTGCACGCTTGGGGGTGTGGGTGCATTGTGTGCCTTGACGCCGTTTGTTTCTTCCTGGATGCCGAGTGCTGCGACGCTCGAGGCGGGCAAGCCTGTGCAGGTTGATTTGAGTGTGCTGGAACCCGGCCAACAGATGACCGTCGAATGGCGAGGCAAACCCGTTTGGATCATTCGTCGCACACCAGATATGCTGCGCGCGCTCAACACACAAGTAGCCGGCCTACGTGATCCCGATTCGCGCGTTGATCAGCAGCCGGCGTATGCGCAAAATGCATATCGTTCGATTAAGCCAGAATATTTGGTGTTGGTAGGCGTTTGCACGCATTTAGGGTGCACGCCGAAATACAAGCCGGATGGATTTTATTGCCCGTGCCATGCCTCGCGTTTTGATTTATCAGGCCGCGTATTTAAATCCATGCCGGCGCCTATCAATCTGCAAGTCCCTCCGCATCGGTATCTCAGCGACCATGTGATCGTGATTGGCGAGGAGCGGCATGAATAAACTCGTAAAATGGATAGATGACCGTTTTCCTTTAATCAGCACCTGGAAAGCGTATTGGAGTGATTATTACGTCCCTAAAAATTTAAATATTTATTATTGTTTCGGTGCCCTGGCATTGTTGGTGTTGTTTAATCAGGTGTTAACCGGCCTCTGGTTAACCATGTTTTATACACCGACGACCCAAGAAGCGTTTCACTCCATTGAATACATCATGCGGGATGTCCATTTCGGCTGGTTGTTGCGCTACTTACACACAACGGGTGCTTCGGCTTTTTTTATTGTACTGTACATGCATCTATTTCGTGGTTTGCTGTATGGTTCTTATCAAAAACCACGTGAATTGGTTTGGTTGCTGGGCATGGCGCTGTTTATGCTCCTGATATTGGAAGCCTTTTTTGGGTATTTGTTGCCCTGGGGACAGTTGTCCTATTGGGGCGCTGAAGTCATGACATCGCTCTTCAGCGCGATTCCTTGGGTTGGCGATACATTGGTTTTGTGGTTTCGGGGTGATTACACGGTGGCCAATCCAACCCTGCAGCGGTTTTTTGCTTTGCATGTGATTGGCGTGCCGCTGTTAGTGGTGTTTTTTGTGTTTTTGCATATAGTCGCGCTGCACAAAGTGGGTTCTAATAATCCACAAGGCATTGATATTCTGAAACACTTGGACGAAGAAGGCCGACCATTGGATGGCCGGCCCTTTTATCCTTATTATTTCTGGAAAGATTGCGGGGCTGCCCTCCTGTTTTTAATGGCTTTTTTTGCAGTGGTTTTTTTCTTTCCTGATATGGGTGGGTATTTTTTAGAACCGGTTAATTTTTTGCCAGCAGATCCCCTTGTTACGCCCGATCTCATCACGCCGATTTGGTATCTGGCACCTTTTTACGCCATGCTGCGTGCCATCCCGGATAAATTACCAGGCGTTTTTGTGTTGGTCAGTGCGCTGTTGATCTTGTTGTTGTTGCCTTGGCTGGATAAAAGCCCAGTGCGCGCAATGCGTTATAAAGGGCGTTATTCAAAAATAGCCCTAAGTGCCTGCGTGTTTGCTTTTTTGACCTTGGGCTATCTTGGAACGATTGATGTGACGCCACTGACATTGTATGGGGCACGTATTTGCACGGCTATCTATTTTGCGTATTTTTTATTGATGCCCTGTTATACACGTTTGGAAGCTCATCTTGGTGTGCCTGAACGGATAACGTCAAGATGAAGCGATGGATTCCTGTGCTTCTCTTCTTATTGCTGCCTGCGGTGCATGCAGATACGGCGCAATTGAAACGTGGATTGCATGTTTTTAAAAATTATTGTTCTGGGTGCCATGCTTTGCGGTATATGCGTGATGAGCGTTTAGCGCATGATTTAGGCTTGACGCGAGCGGATGGCCGCACGGATTTTACGCACGTGAGCATGCCCGAAACCGATGCGCGTCGGTGGTTTGGTAAGGTGCCACCTGATTTGTCACTCACAGCACGTGTGAGAGGGACTGCGTGGTTAGCGGCTTATTTAAAGGGCTTTTACCCGGATTTTTGCCGGCCGTTTGGTGCCAACAATCGATTGTTACCCATGGCGGCGATGCCCAATGTCTTCGCGCCGATGGAGCATCAAGCGGGATTGGATGACACCATTCAGGATGTCGTGATTTTTTTGGAGTATGTCGCGGAGCCTGTACGCTTGATTCGTTATCGAATGGGTATTGGCGTGATTGTTTTTTTATGCGTTTTGGGATTGTTGCTTTACCCATGCAGGCGCTCTTTTGAATAAATTTAACGTGTAAACGTGATTTTTCAGCACGACACGTTAAAATGTGGTAAAATAGTGACCTGCGAAACATACTAATGAATGACGAGGAGTTTTGAATGGCTATTGTTGCAAAGCGCACCATTATGTCGTTGTATTCGGACCATAATGATGTGTACAGTCATCAAGTTCGAATCGTATTGGCTGAAAAAGGCGTGAATGTCGAGATTATGTCCGTTAAAAGCACTCAAATCCCGGATGATCTGTTGGCTATCAATCCCTACGGCACAGTCCCTACACTGATTGACCGTGATTTAGTGCTATATGAAGCACGAATCATCATGGAATATCTGGACGAGCGATTCCCTCATCCGCCGCTATTGCCCGTATATCCTGTAGCGCGTGCTGAAACACGAAAAATGATTCACCGCATTGAGCACGATTGGTATTGTTTGATGCAACGCATTCAGGCAGGTGAAAATACCGCCGAGGCACGCCAATTGTTGCTGGAAAGCCTTACGGGTCTTGAGCCTGTTTTTGCGGACAAATTGTATTTCTTAAGCGATGAGTTTTCCTTGTTGGATTGTTCTTTGGCTCCCTTATTGTGGCGCTTGCCTTGTTTGGGGGTTGATATTCCGATGGACGCGACAGGATTGCATGCTTACATGCAACGTTTATTTAAACGCGAATCATTCCAGTTAAGTTTAACAGACGCTGAGAGGCAGCTAAGGGCAGCATAATCATGGCCATGACTTCAAATAAGCCTTATTTTATCCGCGCGATCTATGATTGGGTTGTGGACAATGATTTAACGCCGTATCTGTTAGTGAATGCGGAGCATCCAGACGTTGAGGTGCCTCAGGAGCACGTCAATGATGGACGCATTGTCTTAAATATATCACCCACAGCGTGCCGTGGATTGCACTTGGAAAACGACAGAATCGTGTTCACGGCTCGATTTTCAGGGCAGGTCACCCAAATTTTTGTAAATCCAGCTGCGGTCTTGGCTATTTATGCAAAAGAAAATGGGCGCGGTATGGAGTTTGGTGAAGAATATGACACCATTCCTACGTTGCCACCCAAATCGGGAACGCAAACGAAAGTGCATAAAAAACCGGCGCTTACGCTGGTGAAGCCTGATAAAAAAAACGATGACCCATCCGATTG
>CAMAYA010000074.1 GCA_945862275.1 Legionella genomosp. 1
ATCGTGGTTTTGCCTAAAAACAGCGCAGCTGTATAGCGGGTTTTCTATTCGGTTATAAAAGGCTCTTGCAAGAGCCATCCACATTCTCCAAACTATTGGTGTTGAATCAATTAGAGGGAATGAGATGGCTGACTATGATATTAAATTAAACACGAACCAGTTGGTAGATGTGTTAAGTAAAAATGATGCGATTAAAGAATTGCTAGAGTCTGTATTGAACCAGGTTCTGGCCAGTCAGATGACGGAGCATCTTGGCGCTGAACGCCATGAACAAACAGACTCCATCTGTTGACGTCGTCATTCCACCCAAGTCAAATGCTGTTTTAAATGATAAAGCGGCTCCCCAGCGCAATAGTAATATTATTGAAATTGCGGCTCGTGGGCGAATGGGTTGGCAAAAAAGAAGGCAGTATGGGCGGCGGAATTTATCTGAACTTGGTGTGCAACGGTACCAGCGTATTCTTGGAAATGCGATGCATGCAAGCTATAGATCCGCCTAAATTTTGGAAAATGCCAAGGGATCAAGCCTAGCTGACTTTCGATGCCTGTCGTGGGTCTTCTGCTTTATATAGTAGATCGGAAAGTGCTTGGCGCAACGCATCAAAGTTCAAATGCTTTTTCATCGACATATAAAATCATAACGTAAATTAAACTTACCCACATTCCCCTGAATATGTGTTCTAAATGCAACCTGTTTGGTCTGATTTATTGTGACTTATGAGCGATTTTGCGCGAAGATTATTTTTTTAATCGCGCTACATCCCTTACTGGGCGTAAATTTGAGCCATGTGTCCCCAACGCGAATCCCATCCCCGGCGTTTTAATCGTGTATTTTGCTTTAAAAAAGACAAAAACGAGTTAATCGATGCGCCTTTATAAGCGATAATCACCATGTTAGCGGTTCCTGCGACCGGTAGGGCTACCGTACAATGCTGGAAATGGAGACGTATCAGGTTAAAAATAGGCCATTGCTCCTGTGGATTCGCTAGATTAATGGCCAGTATTCCCCCGGGCAGCAGCACTTCTCGACAAGACGTAAAAAAATCAGAACTGTTACACTGTGGGGGAAAGAGGTGGGCGTTGAATAGATCGATCATGAGATGTTGATAGCGCGAGGACGTATTCTGAAGAAAACAAAGCGCCTCTTGATGGATCACACGCAAATGGTTGATGCGTGAGGTCATAAAATACGAATGTGCAATCTCAATAACACCGAGCGACTGCTCCACCACATCCAGTTGAAACCCGTCTAAATAAGGTGCCAATGCATGGGCGGCTCCAGCACCGCCCAATCCTAACAAGCAACTCTCACCCGGCATCTTTTGTGCCGCGAGAATAAGAGGTTTGATGTATTGGAGAACCGGCCGTTCAGGATGGCGGCGATTGATCACGGTTTGCAAAGCGTTACTGCCTAATGTCAGCCAGCGATAAGCCATGTTTTGATGAACTTCTGCCTCATCCAAACCGCGATGAATACACCGGCCTGCGAGTGTTTTCCATCTCATAATTGCTGGAATGGATATATGGGGCCTAATTTCAAAATCCCAGTGAGCACATCCAATGCCGTAAAGCACTCATTGATTAAAGCGGGATCATCCAAATCTGTTGCGTGTAATTCAGTTCGATAGTGCTTCATAACCCACGCATCAAGCCTATCTAATAGCGCATCATTGATTAAAACGCCTTGATGCATCGCAGACAACTCAGCCTCATTTAAAGGCACGCGCAAGCGTAAACAAGCCGGTCCACCACCATTTTTCATGCTTTGCTTGAGATCCAAATAATGTATTTGTTGAATCGGGTTGTTGCTTGATGCCAGCAAATCGTTAAGAAAAATTTTGATGGGTCCTGGTTGTTCGCATTCTGCCGGCAAAATGTATGCCATGTTATTGTGACTCAATGTGATGAGCTGTCCATTAAAAAGGTAACTACGAACGGCGTCTTCGAGGTTTATTTGATCTCGACTGACTTCAATAACATGAAGGGGGAAGGGGGCTTTTTCACGCAATTCGTGAAGGACCCTTGGTTGATGCAGGAATGCGTCTTCATGGAGCAATAGGAGGCTTTCGTTGGCCACTGCAATGACATCGTTGTGAAAGACGCCTTGATCAATGACTGTGGGGTTTTGGCAGGCAAAGACCGTGTGATTTAAATTTAATTGATGGCTACGCGCAATGGCTTCCGATGCTTCTCTTGTTTGGCGTGCAGGGAAGCGGCGGGGTTCTGGGTCAGATTTTGTTGAAGTCATGCCCCGTTTACCATAAACAAATAGATTGATGCCACTTTGTCCGTGGCTCGCACACAGGCGGCTGTGATTGGCAGCCCCTTCATCAGCCGTCATGATGGTTTTAGGCAGCACCGGATGGTGATTGAAATATTGTTCGTTTGAAAAAATTCGTTGCAGTAAAAGGCGCGAAAAATCAGCTTCTTGATGACGGTGGAGATTGCTGATGAGATTTGCTGCGGTAAAATGGACGCGGCCATTTTGTGTGTCGAGACTGGAGGACACGGTGGCGGCATTTGCGGTCCACATGCTGGACGCTGAATATGCAGCGCTCAGCAAGGTTGGATTGCTGCGTTTCACACATTTTACCAACGCCGCAGGCGAGCCGGAAAAGCCTAATTGGTGTAATAGATTAAGATTAGGCCGTTGATGAGGGGGAAGGACCGCTTGTTGGATGCCTAAGTGGTGCAATAGGCGCATCTTGTTTAAGCCTTGGCGTGCCGCTGCCAGTGGATTGGATGTGTTGAATGCGTGTTTTGTTGAGGCCATATTGCCTGCGGCAAGGCCCGCGTAGTGATGGCTGGGGCCAACCAGGCCGTCCATGTTTAATTCATAAAAAGCCATGGGTTAGACCTCTATTCCGGGCAATATTGATTCGGGCAGCACTAAAGTGGGTTGCTCCAAGGATGCAATCGGATATGCGCAATAATCAGCTGCGAAATAAGCACATGCCCGATGGTTTCCACTGCGACCCACGCCACCAAAAGGTAAACTGCTGGCGGCTCCCGTGGTGGGTCTGTTCCAGTTAATCAAACCTGCGCGTATCGTTTGGTAAAAGTGTTGAAAACGCACGGGATTATCACTGAATAAACCTGCCGCCAGGCCATAACGTGTTTGATTGGCCTGTGTGAGTGCTTCTTCAAAGTCAGAATAGCGATAGATTTGCACAAAGGGCGCGAAAATTTCTTCGTCGGGGGGATTTGCAACGTGGGTCATGTCCATCACTCCAGGCGATAACAATCCGGTGTTCTCGTTTATTAAAGACATGGTTAAAAGCGATGTTCCCCCCAACTGTTGTAAGTTGAGTTGGGCATTTAAATGCGCTTCTGCATGGGCATGGCTTATCACAGGCCCCATAAACGGTTCTGGTGTGTCAGTAAACGGACCTACTCGCAAGGTGGTGGATGCGCGTAAAAAAGCGGTGAGAAAGGCATCACCTTCAATGGTATTCGGAATCATCATGCGTCTGGCACACGTGCAGCGTTGTCCGGCTGTGATGAAGGTGGAGAGCAGGGCATGATACACAGCGGCTGGTGTATTGGCGACTTGATCGATGATGAGAGGGTTGTTCCCCCCCATTTCCAAGGCCAAAATGATTTCAGGTCGTTCGCTAAATCGTTTGTTAATGAGCCGGCCTGTCGCATAACTTCCGGTAAAATAGACGCCCTGTATGTCTTGGTCCAATAAGCACTGGGCCGTTTTAGCGCCTCCTTGAATGCAATTGATAACGCCCGGGGGGAGTCCGCTGTCATGCCAGCACGCCATCATGAATGCAGCGACTGCCGGGGTTAATTCGCTGGGCTTATAGACCACGGTATTGCCGGCTAATAATGCTGGAATGATATGGCCATTGCTTAAGTGCGCAGGAAAATTAAAGGGCCCCAGTACGGCTACCACTCCGTGGGGCTTGAAGCGTAAGGCTTGAGTGATGTCCTGATTAACGGTTTGTTTTTCTGTTGTTCTTTCATGGTAGGCTTGGATGGATAATTCGGCCTTTGCTATCACGGCCGTGGTTTCAGTCTGTGCCTCCCACCACGGTTTACCCGTTTCCAAAGCAATGAGTCGGCTCAGTTCTAGGTGCTTGTTGCTAACTTGACCTGCGAATTGGCGAATATGTTGGATACGGCTTGAAATATCCAAATGGGCCCATGGGGGCAGGGCGTTGCGGGCGGCCTGATAAGCTGCGGATACTTCATCTTCGGTGGCGTTTGTTCCCTGCCAAAGGGTTGAATTATCGGCAGGATTCGTGGAGATAAACGCCTCGCCCTGGCCTTGCGTCCAGCGCCCATTAATATAGTGATGTGTCTGGGTATCGTGTTTCATGGATGCTCCGGGGTGACTACGCGCACTTTATCACCGCATTTTACCTGTAAAATCTGGGCTGTTTGTCTGCTGATGGTGCAGGTCTGCTCTGCTGTATTGACCAGGGCCTGACTGGTGGTCGCGCGAAAATCAAGGTTGAGGTTAGCTATCATCGAGTAGTCACTCGATACTGGGTTGTTGATTTCTTGAATGGTCATGATTTGACTGTTTGCAATCGTTCGAATCTCATCACGTATTGCTTTGATTGTAGGGCCGGCATCAAAAATATCCACATAATCTGTGTGGTGAAATCCTTCATGCAATAACATGCTCAGTGCAGCTTCCGTTAGGGTATGGGGTTTACCAATAACGGCTTGTCCTGCGTGAGATAATAGATTGACGTAGATTGGATTTTTAGGCATTAAATCACTGATAAATTGTTTGTTCATGGTCATGGTCATTTTATCCGCCTCAGCAAACGGCATGTGAAAGAAATGCCCGCCCACGTCCTCCCAGAAGGGTGAATACCCATCTTCAGCTGAAACGCCCCGCATTTCAGCAATGAGCATGGGCATAAACCGCTCAGGAAATTGTGCCATGAATAAAAATCGTGCGCGTGAAAGCAACGCACCATTGTGTTTATGGCGGTGCATGGGATCTAAAAACAGCGTACACAGTTCACTGCATCCTTGATTATCATTCACCAGGCTTAATACTTCATAATCAGTGCGTGCTGTTAGTAAGTCACAAGTCTGGGTGTGTTTTGAAAGTCGGTAGGAGTAAAAGGGCGCGTCAAACCCTGTGAATGATTCAATACCGGATGTACCAATAACCTTCTGGGTTAGCACGTCCTCTAATACAAATAAATAATATTCGTGTTCAGGCACGCTCAGTCCTTTTTTAAAAGACTCAGCCGACCATGCCAGGCGTCGCTCTAATAGGTCCATGTCATTCGGCAGGCTGGTCATGCCTACTCCCCGTTGTTGGGCTAGTTGATAGATAGCAAGAAGATCCGTCGTAAGCGCTGGCCGAAATAATAGGTTTGTTATGATCTCAATTCCTCCAGTCCGCCTTGTGCTAAGTCAGCCAGCAATAAGGCGCTTAATGATGCGCGTTCTACCAGGCTGTCGAGTAAAATAAATTCATTCGCACTGTGTATCTCGCCGCCGCGTACCCCCAAGGTATCGATGACCGGCAAGTTTAAAACACTAAAATTGTTGCCATCGCAACACCCGCCACTGTCTTGCCAGTCGAGATCGAGTCCTAATGTTAATCCTATTCGTTGAAGACGCTCAAACAATCGCGTTGTTGAAGCATTGACTCGTTTGACGGGGCGGTGAAAGCCACCGTGTATATGCAACGAGTAATCCGGTCGAGCCAACGTTTGTGTAATGGCATCCAATTGCGCACGGACCCAATGTTCATCATCGGGATCCGTGATACGAATGTCTAATTTGGCAACGGCTGTATCGGGCACAACATTGAGTGCATCTCCTCCTGCAATCAGCCCAACATTAATGGTGACACCGTCTCTCAGGCTATTTAGCGCGTGAACAGCATGGATGATATCCGCCAAATAACAAATGGCATTTCGACCGTCCTCAAAAGAGCGGCCCGCATGCGCTGCACGCCCTTTGGCGACCAATGTTAATTTCCCGCTGCCTTTGCGATTTTTGGCCAATGTGCCTGAAGCGGTCATGGCAGGTTCATAGACTAAAGCGGCTTGAACGGGGGCCGCTATCTCTGGAAACAAGAAGCTTGAGGCGGGTGAACCGATTTCTTCATCGGCATTAATAAACACGTCCCAACCCAATTGGTTAGCCACGTCCGTTTGTTCAAAGGCGAACAGTGCATGCAACATGACAATTAATCCACCTTTCATATCGGCAACTCCGGGGCCTCTTACGGTGTTGTTGTCGACTTGCGTCAATGTTTGAAACGCATGATTCACGCCATAAACCGTGTCCATGTGGCCACTTAACAACACACGCCGTTTCAGATGCGGACGCTTTCGAATATACAGAGCATCACCACACGTTTGAAGCGA
>CAMAYA010000075.1 GCA_945862275.1 Legionella genomosp. 1
TCGCCTTTAATCGCCTCCAACGCAATTTTCGCCTTTTCTGCCGGAGTGTATTTTTTACGCTTTTCGCTCATTATCGTAACCTCGTTTATGAGCGAGGATTATATCTTAGTTACCCTGCTTTGGTGGTCCGAATTTCTTGACCCACTATAAACGCCCAGCAGACTTGGATCCTAAAATAGGAAAAGAAATAAAAACATTGCATAAGCGCTTTAAAAAAAGTCCTCGACATGTCTTAGAAGTTGATTATAGAACCTTTCACAAGCAACTGTTAAATGAGCTGAAGCATGGTAAGCAATAAACTGGCCGTCATAACCGGCGCTGCAAGTGGCATCGGCTTGGCCTTAACCAAGGCCTGCATAAAAGAGGGAATGGATATTGTAATGGCTGATATTGATGAGGCGGCCTTAAATCATCAAGTCAATCTATTGAATGTTTTAACAGGATCCCAAGTCGTTGGTATCGCTTGTAATGTTTCAAAAGAAGAAGATGTTAAACGACTGGCGGGCGACGTTTTTGAACGTTTCAAACGCGTTGATTTACTGATCAACAATGCGGGCATCATGGGTCACCTTGCACCCATTTGGGAACTCAGCTTAAACCATGTTCGCCATGTCCTTGATGTTAATTTATATGGCGTGCTTCATGGTGTGCAATCTTTTCTACCCTTCATGTTGGAGCAAGAGCACCGTTCCCACATTGTTAATATGGCCAGTTTTTATGGGTTATGCAGCGGCTCCCAAATGGCGGCTTATGCAATGTCGAAACATGCCATCGTAGCCTTATCAGAATCCGTGTATTTTGATTTACATCGTCTTAACAAACCAGTCGACATTTCTGTCGTGTGTCCGTCTTTTACCGATACCAAGCTAATGCTTCATTCAGCCCCAGAAAACACCACTGTTTTGCACCAGATGGTTGAAAAATTAATGTCGCATAGTCGCTCTGCAGACGATGTTGCTGACCATATTCTTCAAGAGATCAAAAACAACACTTTTTATATTCTTCCAGATCAAGAAGTCAAACAGTATTGTGAACAACGCACAAAGGCAATTAGTGAGCAAACGATGCCACATGAGCACAACATTGAAAAAATCCTCGCGGCATTAAGCATAAGAAGTACTGCATTCGAGTGAATCCACAACTCCACGACGACCATATTCACAAATTGCCAATGAGCCTAATCCAATCAACGCACCGGCCATGTAATAATAAGCAGGTGCTGTGAAATGGCCCGTCTTATTCACTAGCCACATCAAAACCAAAGGCGTGATGCTGCCAAAAAATGAAATCCCAATATGAAATGACACGCCAAAACCACTGTATCGACAGGATTCAGGAAACAACGACACCATATATGCATTAATGGGTGCAAACGCCATGGCGATTAAGGTTGACATCAAAACCATCCCGGAGGTAACCCAAGCCAGATTGCCTGACGCCAGACAATAAAACACCGGGTAACTGAGCAGAAGCATCAACACCATTCCGATGGTCATGACACGGACATGCCCTACTCTATCCGCCCAAATAGCCATAAATGGCTCAACCACTGCATCAACCACTAGCGCCAATGTGATAATCAGCGTTGCTAAGCTGACTGAAAAATTGAAATAGCGGTGTAGATAGCTGGCGGTAAAAACATACGTCCCAAATGTCATGATCCCAATTAACCACCCCAGACCAATCACACCCACAACCGCATAAGGCACGGATTTGACTGCTGCCAGAAAAGGAAGCCTTGGTTTATCAGAAGAATGTATCTGTTGATACACGGGTGTTTCTGAAACATTCTGACGCAAATAAAAAATCACGGTCCCCGCAATCAATGCCAAAGCAAAGCCTAGTCGCCAAGCCCAATCAGGCATAAATGAAGCAGTCAACAAAGAGGCCATTAATCCTGCGAAAATAACGCCCGTACTGTATGCCGAACTCGTTAAACATCCATAAAAAGCTTTGCGCGTACCTGGCGCGTGTTCCACCAAAAATACAGCCGATCCTGTAAATTCCGAGCTGGCAACAAATCCCTGAATCACGCGTAACAAAGTAATTAAAATAGGGGCTGCAATCCCAATCGCCTTAAAACCTGGCAACAGGCTAATCATCGACGTTGGGATTGCCATCGCCAAAATGCTCCATGTTAATGCGCGCTTTCGGCCATACTGATCGCCAATGTAGCCAAAAAACATGGACCCAACGGGCGCCAATACATACCCTACGGCAAATACACCAAACACATGGAGTAATGATGCAATCGGGTTATCATTTGGAAAATAAGTGGCCGCAATAATCGGTGCAAAATAACCAAATATTGCAAAGTCATACCATTGCAATGCCGTTCCTGAAATACCTGCGAACATTGCTTTTTTTGAAGAGGTGAACGCCATATATTATCCTTTAACAACGAATTGAGTCGGCCGAAAGGCTGATGATTGTATAAACATACCATTTAAATAGTGACCCCTCAATAAAAATTCAATATCATGCTCTAATTATTTGCTATACGATAGAAATACAATCATGCGCGCGCTAAACCATCCCCTTTTGAATATTGAATTATCGCAACAAATCGTTCTTGAGCCAGCCTTTAACATCGCCGACATAATCCTCGAGCCTAATTGGCAAGCGTTAATGTTTTCCTGAGTTAAGCGAGACAAAAACAACATCAGTGATTTAGTGAAATCTACTCGAGTGACTCACCCCAGAACAAAATACCGTTATTCTCAACACTTGATTATTTTGATGCCGCATTAGCAGAGGCAGTGACGGGTGGTTATGCCAATGGTGCAATGCTTTTAACTGAATCAACGCCCGCACCTGTCAATGAAAGCGTTGAGCCGCCTAGCAAGGTCAGGCGGCTGAATCCAACAAAAGAGGAGAGAATTATGGTGATGATTGAGGTATACTAAGAGCAGCCAAATCACGTCGAAATAACGTCTCTATGATAAAAAAAAAACACGAGCTATTTTCTATGATGCGCCAAGGCGCGTCCATCGTGACGCCCAACAACCGCCTCAGCAATCAATTATTGCAAGACTTTTACGCACAAGAGAACACGCTCGTCACCGATAAACCACAGTGCCTACCCTTTCAAGCATTTTTACACACCCTCTTTAACCAGATGCGTCACCAGCATGCACACGCGGTTCACCCAATCATATTAAGCGCGCTGCAACAACGTCATTTGTGGCGACTCATTCTCGAAAACCAAAATGATTACCCCTGCAATGAAGGATTGTTGCAGGAAATTCAAGATGCGTGGACGCGCTGCAGACATTGGAACATCGACATTGAGCACTTAGACTTTTCGCACACGCCCCAAACACGCCAATTTCAGCAGTGGCAACGGGAATTTCAACAGGCGTTAACGCGGTTAAATGCCATCTCAGAAGAGCAAATGGCTGATCTAATAGTGGCTTGCCCTCAGGGACTGAATGGAACACCCATCGTTTGGGTTTGTTTTGATGACTATACCCCTCAGCAACGTGCGCTGCAAAAAACATTTGAGGAACTCGGTTGCCCGCAATATCATTATGATTTACCCCCAACACACAGCCCAGCGGAGCTATACTTAGCGAACGACCAAGAGGATGAATGGCTAGAAATCATTGACTGGCTAAAAACGTGCATGACGTCTCCTGCAAGCCGGATTGGAGTTGTTGTGCCAAACTTACAAACCCAGT
This sequence comes from Legionella genomosp. 1, assembly GCA_945862275.1. GTDB lineage: Bacteria > Pseudomonadota > Gammaproteobacteria > Legionellales > Legionellaceae > DDPF01. The sequence goes on from CAMAYA010000075.1 coordinate 3,681, forward strand.
TTGCAGCGCTTCAACGGTTGCTACAACGCCATCTCCCGGCAGATCAATTCAATATATCCCTAGGGAGTCCCCTGACCGATTTCCCATTGGTAACGCACGCCCTCACCTGGCTTGGTCTGAACAAAACCCATATCAGCAATCACACTGCCCGGTTATTGTTGCATTCGCCGTATTTATCAAACGCTAAATCGGAGTTTACGGCGCGCTCACAAACCATGCACACCCATTCATTACTCCAAGAATCAGACATTCCTTATACGAGCCTACTGCAAGCTTTCAGCACGACCACGCCAAGACTTGTCAAATTGCTCAACCAACTTGACGATTACCCAACAGAAGCAGCACCCCACGTCTGGGTTGAATTGTTCAAAAACCGCCTGATAGCGGTTGGATTTCCAGGCGAATATCCGCTCCACTCATCCGCCTATCAATGCTTTCAACGATTTTTAAGTCTGTTTGATGAATTATTGCAACTGTCGCTTATTTGCCCCCTGATAACAGCCGAAGCAGCCCTCGATGCGCTGGAGAACGCGGCTACATACACGATTTTTAAAACACAAGCCTCCACTGCCCCCATTCAGATATTGGGATTATTAGAAGCCTCCGGGTGCACGTTTGATAAAGTTTGGGTGAGTGATTTGACCGATCAATGTTTACCGCAAAAAACAAATCTATCTGCATTTATCCCGATCGATTTACAACGCACTCTCCACATGCCACATGCCGTGAATGCACGCGAGCTTCAATTTGCCACTCAATTGTTACAACGCTTAGCAGATGGCAGTCAGCACAGCATATTCAGCTACCCGCACCTAACAGGCGATAGGCCCAATATGCCTAGTCCTTTGATTACACATTTGCTAGAGCGTCCCTCAACTCGAATCCCATCCGAATCAATCATCACCTCTTTGGTTCGACTTGAAGAACAGTATTCATTTCCCATGAAGCCTTATGAAAACATGTCAGGCGGGACTGCGTTGCTAGCAAACCAAGCCAAGTGTCCTTTTCGAGCTTTTGCAGCCCACAGGCTCCACGTAAAAGATGCATTAAAGCTTACCTGCGGACCGGACGCGAGTGAAAGAGGGAAAGTACTGCATCGAATCATGGAATTGTTATGGCAGCAACTGAAAAGCCAACAACACTTGAATGCATTAAGCCAAGACGCGTTAAATCAACAAATTGATGCGACAATTCGCTTAAGCCTCGCCCCCTTGATTCAGAACCGTCCCGCTTCCTTTTCGTTATTAGTTCAAGACGTTGAATTTTCCCGTTTGCAACAGTTAGTCAACGCCAGTCTCCTTTGGGAGAAACAACGAGCGCCATTTGTAGTCGAATCCCTAGAGCAATCGTTCACGATTCAATTGGATGGGCTTGATTTCCGCGTGCGCATCGACCGATTGGACCGGCAAACGCCCGATTCAAAATGGGTGATTGATTACAAAACCAGTATTCCGGTTAATAAACCCTGGAATGAAGAACGCCCCGAAGCGCCACAATTATTGCTTTATGCATTATTAGACAATGAAATCGACACGTTATTGTACTTGCAATTAAAAAAAGGGCGTAACACCTGCGTTGGAATCAGTGAGCAAGCACAATCCATCAAGGGATTAAGCCCTCTTAAAAAAGGAACCCATTGGCCCGAACAACGCGCACAGTGGCATCAACAATTAACCGCTCTAGCCCACGAATTTAGAACAGGCCATTGTCCGCCAACGCCTACACGCAATAGCACATGCTCGTTTTGTGAATTCAGCACGCTTTGTCGAATTTAGTTTTTTTTAGCCGCGAACGTTGACAAGTCATCTAAATCACGGCAAAATACGCTCCAAGTTCGCAGCACATTCTGCGGTCTTTCACGGACGATAGTCACACGGTTTATTGGGGTGTCGCCAAGCGGTAAGGCACAGGGTTTTGATCCCTGCATTCCTAGGTTCGATCCCTAGCACCCCAGCCACATTTATTTCTTGATTGCCCGATTCAACTACAGGGTTCATTCACATGTCAACAATGATGATTTTCACTGGCAATGCTAACCCAGAGCTGGCACTTAAAATATCCTCCCATTTGCAACTACCCATTGGCCAAGCCAGTGTGGGTACGTTTAGCGATGGTGAAACCATGGTTGAGCTCCTTGAAAACGTGCGCGGGAAAGACGTGTTCGTGATTCAATCCACCTGCGCGCCAGCCAATGATAACCTGATGGAACTGCTCAGCATGGCAGACGCATTGCGCCGATCATCTGCGGGCCGCATTACCGCTGTCATGCCTTATTTTGGTTACGCCCGGCAAGACAGACGTGTTCGCTCTGCACGTGTTCCGATTACCGCTAAAGTCGTTGCCGATATGTTGGCCTCCGTCGGAATCTGCCGGGTGCTGACGGTTGATTTACATGCCGATCAAATCCAAGGCTTTTTTTACATGCCTGTGGATAACGTTTATTCAACGCCCATCATGCTGGAAGACCTCAAAAAGCAAAATTTGAGCAATTTAATGGTTGTATCGCCTGATGTAGGCGGTGTCGTTCGCGCAAGAGCCATGGCTAAACGGTTGAATGATGCCGAGCTGTCCATTATTGATAAACGACGTAGTGGGCCCAATAAATCAGAAGTGATGCA
>CAMAYA010000076.1 GCA_945862275.1 Legionella genomosp. 1
ATGATGTGAAAGCAGCCAGGGAATTGGATTTGAATTACTTTCTAACTTAAAAGGACTTAAACCATGAACAGCAAAGTATTTGCACAACGATTTAATCGCGAGTTGTCCTTATTGGATTTTCCGGAAGAGCTCACGGAAAAAATCAAAGCCGTGGCCAAAGTATTTGGTGTATCCCGGCATTTAGGCAATGCCATGATCTTCGGCCACATGCTCCCACCAGAAGAAGAGCTGAATAAAATTGCACAAATTTTAGAGGTGTGTCCCGAATGGCTGAGCGGTCGTACAGAGCGACGCAAATCGACGGAGAATATATAGGCATTTTGTTTTTCAGCGTAAAAAATGTTATCATGAACCTTTCCCTATTTAGGCTACAGTTCAAAAACACGTTTAACCATTCACTACATTGCCAGATCATGTTGCAATGCAAAACTCATCACCACCGTTTGCCCTCAGGGCGAGTGGTGGTGAATGGTTGCGTTCTTAGCCTAAAACAAGGCGTAACGAACCCGAGAACAGGATGACTTCTTTTCAAAGTATCTTATTATTATGTTCACTGATTGCCATCAGTGCCTTTTTTTCCATTTCAGAAATTTCTCTGGCGGCAGCACGCAAACTCAAACTCGAACAATTATTAAGCCATGGCGATCTACGGGCAGGGCTTGTCCTCGACCTGCAAGCCCAGCCTGGGCATTTTTTTACTGCCGTTCAAATTGGAATCAATTCAGTTGCTATTTTAGCCGGCGCCATCGGCGATCTAGCCTTTGAACAACCGTTTACCAAACTGTTTTTACCGTTCACCTCCATTGCCAACGCCACCACGCTGGGAGCTGTCACCTCATTCTTACTCGTGACCTCCTTGTTTATCTTGATAGCCGATCTTATCCCCAAACGGATTGGCATGGTGGTTCCAGAACAAATCGCGGTGGTCGTGGTCAAACCCATACGTCTATGCATCTCTGCGTTAAAACCATTGATATGGGTGTTCAATGGTCTGGCCAACATGGTTTTTTTTCTGCTCCATCTGCCTGCAGCGCGTGCGGATGCAGTTACCATTGAAGACATTGTGGCGTTAGCCAGTGCAGGGGCGCAAGCTGGCGTGCTGGCAAAAGGAGAACACCAGCTATTCGAAAACATGCTGGAGTTGGAAGCATTGACAGCACCTTCCACCATGACGGCACGTGAAAACATTATTTGGCTGGATAGGCAAGACAACTTAGAGAGCATCAAAGCCAAGATCATTGCCAACCCGCACGCCAAATACCCGGTGTGCATAGGCAGCGTTGACCGCGTAATTGGGTACGTGGATTCCAAAGACATTTTGAGTCATATCCTGAATGGGGAAGATTTCTTGCCTCGTACCGATAATTTACTTCGAAATGCGCTTATCCTGCCGGACTCACTGACCTTAGCAAATATTCTGGAGCACTTTAAATCCACACGAGAAGATTTTGCTTTGATCATAAACGAATATGCCTTGATTATCGGGTTAATCACGCTCAATGACGTAACCAGCACGCTGATGGGCGACATGGTCAGCCCACAGATTGAAGAACAAATTGTACAGCGCGATGCGGACTCCTGGTTGGTGGATGGCGTAACAACCGTGGGCGACGTGATGCGCGTACTCGGCATTGAATCATTTCCGGATGATGACTACTATGAAACCATTGCGGGATTCATGATGTACATCCTGCGAAAAGTACCGCGGCGCACCGATTTTATTGTTCATGGTGGGTTCAAGTTTGAAGTCGTTGACATCGATAATTACAAAATTGACCAGTTGCTTGTAACGCGTGTGAAGCAGCCATCATAATCCGAAAAACATTGATTCAGGGATCTCAAACTTAATAACATAGCCATAACGACAGAGCGTAGGGGAGTCTGCTTGGAGGTAGCGGTATGGATTGTGCGGGCACCTTCTCCCCTCGGGGAGAGGGGAATAAATTGGCCTTATTTCAACATCTTCCGGGCTTTTTGAATCGCGCGAATCATGGCCATCGCGCGTGCAAGCTCTGCTGTCGCTACCGTGTAATCCACGTCCGCACCTTTATTTGCAATGGCTTCTTCAGCGCGTGCTTTGGCCGCAAGGGCAGCGGCTTCATCCAGATTTTCAGCCCGTTCTACCGTATCAGCCAACACTGTCACATAATACGGCTGCACTTCGAGCATGCCACCGGAGACATAATACACGTCTTCGACACCACCCTGTAACGTGACGCGAATTTCGCCAGGCTTTAGTATCGTTAATAACGGTGCGTGCCCTGGCGTTATGCCGAGCTCACCGAGCTCGCCGGTGGCGGCCACCATTTCAACGACGCCTGAAAAAATTTGACGTTCAGCGCTGACTATATCCAAATGCGTTGTGATAGGCATATCGGGTTCCCTCATAGGGTTTTGGCTTTGGCTACAGCCTCGTCAATGTTACCGACCATATAGAAGGCTTGCTCTGGCAAGTCATCATATTCGCCGGCCAAAATGCCTTGGAAGGCTTTGATGGTGTCTTTGAGGGACACGTACTTTCCTGGCGCGCCAGTGAAGACTTCTGCAACAAAGAATGGTTGTGACAAAAAGCGTTGAATTTTACGCGCACGGGTCACCACACGCTTGTCATCTTCTGACAACTCATCCATCCCTAAAATAGCAATGATGTCTTTCAGCTCTTTGTAACGTTGCAGCGTTTGTTGCACACGGCGTGCAGTGTCGTAATGGTCTTGACCCACAATCAATGGATCCAATTGACGTGACGTGGAATCCAATGGATCAACCGCTGGATAAATACCGAGTTCAGCAATTTGGCGTGACAAGACAACGGTCGCATCCAAATGCGCAAACGTGGTCGCAGGCGATGGATCAGTCAAGTCATCTGCTGGCACGTAAACGGCTTGAATAGAGGTGATTGAGCCGGTCTTTGTAGACGTAATGCGCTCTTGCAACATGCCCATTTCTTCAGCCAGGGTGGGCTGATAGCCTACTGCAGATGGCATACGGCCTAACAGTGCGGATACTTCAACCCCTGCCAGCGTGTAGCGATAAATATTGTCAATAAACAGCAACACGTCACGGCCTTCATCACGGAATTTTTCAGCCATGGTCAAGCCTGTTAATGCGACACGCAACCGGTTGCCGGGTGGCTCATTCATTTGTCCATAAACCAGTGATACTTTGTCCAAGACGTTTGAATCTTTCATTTCGTGGTAGAAGTCGTTGCCTTCACGCGTACGCTCACCGACGCCTGCAAATACAGAATACCCGCTGTGTTCAATGGCGATGTTTCGGATTAATTCCATCATGTTCACGGTTTTACCTACACCGGCACCACCGAACAACCCGACTTTTCCGCCTTTTGCAAACGGGCAAAGCAAGTCAATGACCTTGATGCCTGTTTCCAGTAATTCTTGGCTACCCGCTTGATCTTCATAACTAGGAGGCGCACGGTGAATCGACATGTGCTCTTCAGCACCGATAGGGCCCGCGTCATCAATTGGACGGCCTAACACGTCCATAATGCGACCCAGTGTTTTGATGCCTACAGGCACTTGAATCGGCTCGCCTGTGTTTTGTGTTTTCGTACCGCGCTTCAAGCCATCGGTAGTGCCCATCGCAATCGTGCGCACAACGCCATCACCTAATTGTTGTTGCACTTCGAAGACGAGTTCGCCGTCGATTTGCTTCAACGCATCATTAATTTTAGGCACGGCATCCCGTGAAAATTCCACGTCGACGACGGGACCAATGATTTGAACAACTGTTCCTACATTCATAGCCATGTTTAACCCTCTTATATAGCGGCTGCACCACCGACAATTTCCGCTAATTCTTGTGTAATTGCGGCTTGTCGGGCTTTGTTATATGCCAATTGAAATTCTTTGATCAAATCACCTGCATTATCCGTGGCGCTTTTCATGGCGATCATTTTAGCGGCCTGTTCACAGGCAATGTTCTCCACCACGGCTTGATACGCTTGCAATTCGATGTAGCGTTCTAGCAATGCGTCCAGCAGTTCTTTCGCATCCGGTTCATAGATATAGTCCCACTGATGCCCGAGCGATTGGCTGTGTTCTTCTGACACGGGTAGTGGCAATAATTGCTTCACCACGGGCCGTTGCGTCATCGTATTCACGAATTCGTTATATACGATGTGCAGCGCATCAACTTCACCCTGATAAAACGCATCAAGCATGACTTTGACCACGCCCAGCAAATCTTTCACGCCGGGTGTATCGCCTAAATGATCAACCGATGCCAGCACGCGTCCACCGACCCGCTTGAAAAAAGCTTGCCCTTTCCGACCAATCACGCAAAGGTCTATCTCTTTGCCTTCCCCCTGCCATTGACGCATGTTTGCAATGGTCTCGCGCAACAGGTTGGCGTTCAGTCCGCCGCATAAACCTCGATCAGAAGTCACAACAATCAAACCAACCCGGTTGATTTCGCGAACCGCCATAAAAGGGTGACGATATTCCGACGTGGCGCGTGCAATATGCTTTACCACATCATAAATTTTACTGGCATACGGCTTGGATGCGCGCATTATTTCCTGCGTTTTTCGCATCTTACTTGCCGCAACCATTTCCATCGCTCGCGTGATTTTTTGCGTATTTTTAATGCTCGCAATCTTTGAGCGGATTTCTTTTGCTCCAGCCATGATTCAGGTTCACCTGTGTGAGTATATTACCAACTACCAGTACGCTTGAATTCTTCAACCGCTGCTTTTAATTTTGATTCGATTGCATCGTCGTAGGCACCTGCCTCGTTGATTTTGTGTAGCAAGTCGGCATGCGAACTGTGCATGTATCCTTGCAATGCGGCTTCAAACGCGGTGACTTCAGACACAGGCACATCATCCAGGTATCCTTTATCTACCACAAAAAGAGACAACCCCATTTCGGCGACCGAGAACGGTGCATATTGTTTTTGCTTCATCAGTTCAGTAATGCGTTGGCCGCGCTCAAGCTGCTTGCGAGTCACATCATCCAAATCAGATGCAAATTGTGAAAACGCTTCTAATTCACGAAATTGCGCCAACGCTAGTCGAGTACCGCCGCCTAATTTTTTCATGATTTTGGTTTGAGCCGCCCCACCTACGCGAGATACAGACAAGCCTGAGTTAATGGCCGGACGAACGCCTGAGTTGAATAAATCAACATCCAAGAAAATCTGTCCGTCTGTAATGGAAATCACATTGGTCGGAACGAATGCCGACACATCGCCTGCTTGCGTTTCAATGATCGGAAACGCTGTTAGTGAGCCTGTTTTTCCAACGACAGCACCATTCGTTAACCGTTCCACTTCAACAGCATTAATGCGCGCTGCACGCTCTAGCAGTCGTGAATGCAGATAAAAAATGTCCCCAGGATACGCTTCACGACCCGGTGGGCGGCGCAGCAACAAGGATATTTGTCGGTAAGCCCAGGCTTGCTTTGTTAAATCATCATACACAATCAGCGCATCTTCACCGCGTTCCATGAAATATTCACCCATGGAGCAGCCAGAATAAGGGGCAATGAATTGCAGTGCTGCAGAATCAGCAGCACCGGCGACCACAACAATCGTGTGTTCGAGTGCGCCATGCTCTTCTAATTTACGAACAATGGCCGCCACAGATGAGGCTTTCTGACCAATGGCCACGTATACGCATTTAACGCCGGTTCCTTTTTGGTTAATAATGGCATCGAGTGCAATGGCGGTTTTACCCGTTTGTCGGTCACCAATGATCAATTCACGTTGTCCACGCCCAACAGGAACCATGGCATCAATCGCTTTCAATCCGGTTTGTACGGGTTCATCTACTGATTTTCGTGCAATAACGCCTGGCGCCACTTTTTCAATCGGCGATGTTTTTTCAGCAACAATAGGGCCTTTTCCATCAATGGGATTGCCAAGCGCGTCCACTACACGGCCCAACAGGCCCGGACCTACAGGCACTTCAAGAATACGCCCGGTACACTTGCCTTTCTGGCCTTCAGATAAACTCGTTGAATTACCTAGAATAACCGCTCCGACAGAATCACGCTCTAAGTTCAAAGCCAACCCATACACGCCGCCTGGGAATTCAATCATTTCACCCTGCATCACATCATCAAGACCGTGCAAGCGAACAATCCCATCTTTCAAACTAACAATGGTGCCTTCATTTCGCGCATCAGACGCGACATTAAACTTCTCGATTTTTTCTCTGATCAGTTCGCTGATTTCAGATGGATTTA
>CAMAYA010000077.1 GCA_945862275.1 Legionella genomosp. 1
CGTTATGATAAACATCAGAGACGCCAAGGCGCCATACAGCAATAGGCCTTGATTTTGAAAAACGGTACTCTCTAAAAATCGGTTGATGTGCTGGTGTTGGAATAAATAATTCAAAGACCCATTCAAACTAATGTCTGTAAAAAATGCGGCTTTATCATCAGAAGTCATGGCGCAACTAACCCCACCCCGTTCACTCACCATCCTGGCGCATGGGGCATCATTCAATCCATCGCCTACAAACCAAACACCCTTCGGATTGCTTTCGCGAGCCCCCATCTTCCCCTTCAAAAAGGCTTCTTTATCCTGGGGGGTTTGTTCAGCATGCACATCGCCCGGTTCAAAAACAGATCCGTTTTGTTGATTAAACCCGTTCGCAGATAACGTGCTGTCACCTGTCAGCATGATCAGATGCTTGCCTTCTCTTTTTAAGCGCTGAAGATCTGCAATCACGTCCGGATTAACCTCATGCTTGACTAGAATAATGCCTCGATAAACATGTCCCTCGGCAACATACACCGGCGAGTAGCCAAGGGCTAATTTATTTCGGATAGCCTGCGGCCAATCATTTGGTAAAGCAATGCCGGATTGTTGTAGAAAAGCTGCATTTCCAATATGAATGGCCTGGCCCTGAACCATTCCCGATAATCCACGATGATTAGGATCCACGAAGACGGAGTGAATGTCGTTTATCATTCTGGGGTATGTGGCCCTTGCTTCGTAGTAATGCTCAATCGCCTTGGCCAAGGGATGTTCTGCTCCGTGGTTTTTTTCCAAGAGATAAATCCGTTGCCATAACAGACTCGAAATGCCCTCACAAGAATCGACTTCACTATTGCCGGTGGTCAGTGTGCCTGTTTTATCGAACACAATGGTGTGAATGTCATCTGATGCGCCGGCTAAGGTTTCATTGCGCAACAAAATGCCTTTGTTGCTGCGCTGATAAATGCTCAGCAACAAAGGCAGCTCATGCGCAATCGCCATGGTGCATGGGCAGACTGCAAATAAAATACCGACTACATTTTGTAATAAGACGGAAACCGTGAATGTTCCAAACACAACCGGTGCCAAGACAGATGCTACAATGCCTGCCCCAATCAAACCGGAGTACACATAAATAAATGTGTAACCAGGTATTGCTGAACGCATTTCCCTTGCACGATTGGCAACAAACAACAATTGGTTCACCGTGCTGTTGTATGCATCTTTCGTAGCACAAACAATGACAGCCGAGCCTAAATTCACAGCGCCCGCAGGCACAAAATCCAAGGGCCACTTACCCTGCTTGGTCTCTCCTGTTAAAAGCGAGGCATCCACCTGGGTATTGCCCTGAATGATCATGCCATCAACGGGAAAGCATTCGCCTCGCTTCACTTGAATGAGCATTCCCTTCTTCAGCGCGCTTTTTCGTTCCATGGCAAGAGGTATATCAAAAAGGTCATCAGTCAACTGTTGTGACTTCACCATAAAAGACAGCTTGGCCTGCTCTGCTTCTGACAATGAGTAACAGGGGTACTCTGCCGCCATTTGCGGAAATAATGCCTTCATGCCATTCAACTGCATTTTTTTCGATGCACTCAATACCAACCGCTTTACCTCATCCATGCCATTGATGACCATGATCAAGACCACGGGCATAATAAAATTCATGAAGATCATAGATAAGCCACCCATGAAGGGCATCGTTATCACGTGATAAAGTGTATGAATCAACGACAACACCCAGCCTAGCGTAATGGTTGTCGACATGTTGTAGATATTTTTATTGCGTACGCTGTAATAAAACTGGATAAGATAGTGTCTTGCCGTGAACGCGGTGGTTAAAAAAGAAAGTGCAGTTAATCCGGTTGTTAACCATACGGAAGGCGGGAAGACTGCCGACAAAACAATGACGCCCACCATCGCTATCATGTTGACGAGGATATTGATTCGATTCACGTGATTGGATTTATCCGGTTGCACGTTAGCCAGGTCATCTATCACCTCAAAACCGATGGATTCTAAACTGTCTTTGATTTGAGCGGCAATAGGCGCATATGATTCTCCCGGCAGATGAATCACGGGTTCGTCGCATTCAATCAGGACCGATACACGATGAATACCTAGGGCATGGGGCTCCGCGTCCATAATGAGCGTGGCCGAATCAGGAATGATGCGTTGTTGTTTAAGCGCCTGAAGACAAGAACGAAGAGAACCCTGTATCGCCACACCACAGCCTTCATGGCACATGATCCCGGCGATTAAAAAAGACTCTCGAAAAAGGATTTTTTTGTTCATGGAATACGCTTAAGCATCCATTTTACGAATCATACCGACAATATGCTCACGGCGAGCAAATGCGAGCAATGTTTGTTGTGCCTGCGTTCGTGATGCAAACGGACCGATGGTGACCCGATACCAATTCACGCGCTGCTGCATAATTGCGCTCAGTTTCACATCAAATCCTTTCATCGCCAACGATGCCTTCATCCGCTCGGCTTCCTGCAAACTTTTAAATGAACCCACCTGAATCAAATATGCATCCCGTTTGTTGGCATTATCCACATTGTTAGCGACCATTGCTGGAAGCTTGTCAACAGCAGGAGCGTTGCGTAACGAGGCAACGGCAGCAACCGGGGCCAAGGGAGCATGCAAAGGCAAAGCAGGGGTTTTAACCGCTAAAACCGGCGGTGCGGCAACAGGCAGCGCCGCGAAAGGGGCCGATCCGGCCACCCGTTCCTTCGCAAGCAAGGTATAAAATTCAAATTTGGGCTTTGGCAATGGTGCCGGTTCAGCACTGGTTCGCAGAAGCAGTTGGGTGGTGGTTTTCGCGAGCACATGCATGCCCAGCCAGCCACTTAATCGTGTAAGATCAAAGACCGCGGCAGTCAAATAGCCGGCAACAAAAAAAACGCCCGCCAACAGCAAGTGTCCTATTCGGCTGCCACGCCGCTGTGCTGCATTCTTTTTTCTGTAGTTTCCGGCCATTACATACTCTCAGGAGCGGAGACACCCAGCAATTGCATGCCATTATACAAGACTTGTCGTACCGCCTTCAACAGGCACAAGCGCGCACATCGGAGCGAGTGAGGCTCACAAAGCAGTGTGACCGCATTGTAGTAACTATGCAACCCCGTTGCCAATTCACGTAAATAGTAGGCTATTTGATGCGGTTCACATGTTCGAGCCGCGGACTCGATGATTTCAGGGTAGCGCCCCACCAGCAAGACCAACGCCTGTTCATGCGCTTCGGTGAGTTGATTTAACGCGGCAAGCCCTTCTGACTCACTCCAACTCAAGCCACGCTCATCCAATTGCCTCACCACGCTACAAATGCGCGCATGCGCATATTGAATATAATAAACAGGGTTGTCACTGGATTCCGATTTAGCCAAATCCAAGTCAAATTCCATGTGTTGTTCAGGCTTTCGCATCACATAAAAGAAGCGCGCCGCATCGCGCCCTACTTCTTCACGCAGTTCCCGCAGCGTGACAAATGAGCCGCTACGAGTCGACATTTGCACACGCTCACCGTGACGATACAACGTTGCAAACTGCACCAATAGCACATCCAATGCGTTATCATCATGGCCCAACGCATGTACCGCCGCCTTCACTCGCGTCACATACCCATGATGATCCGCACCAAAAATATCAATCACACGATCAAATCCGCGATCGTATTTATTCCAATGGTAAGCCACATCAGATGCAAAATAGGTGGTATGCCCATTGGCACGCACTAAAACGCGGTCTTTTTCATCACCAAAAGCCGTGGCACGAAACCACAGCGCACCTTCTTGCTCGAACGTGTGACCTGCATCTTTCAACGCCTGAATCCCTTTCTCCGTTGAGCCGTCATCAAATAATGATTGCTCAGCAAACCAACGGTCGTATTCCACGCCAAATTCAGCCAGATCCTGCTTAATATCCGCTAATACGCAATCCAATGCTTTTTGATGAAACAATGCAAAGCCCGACGCACCCAATAGCCGGCGCGCAGATTGGATCAAGGCATCGATATATAATTCTTTGTCACCCCCCATGGGTTCATCCGCAGGCAGCGCCTCATGGATAACATACCATGGGTGCACAAAATCACGGCCGTAAGCGGTGCGCAATTCATCGGCCAGTGTTTGCACATAATCGCCTTTGTAGGCATTGGCAGGAAAAACGATTGGTTCACCGCTGAGTGCAAGATAACGCATCCACACACTCACGGCCAAAATATTCATCTGCCGACCAGCATCATTCACATAATACTCTCGACTAACATCAAAGCCTGCGGCCACCAGTAAATTGGCCAATGTCGCGCCAAAGGCTGCACTTCTGCCATGGCCTACATGCAAAGGCCCTGTTGGATTGGCCGATACGTACTCTAGCAACACCCGTTTCCCCTGCCCCATTTGACTATTGCCAAACGCATTGCCCTCACGCAAAACAGTACCAATCACTTCTGCGCGCGCACTGGCTCGCATAAAAAAATTGATAAACCCAGGCCCTGCAATCTCTACCCGCTCTAGCAATGGATGCGTTTCCAACACTTGCACAAATCGTTCTGCAAATTTACGAGGAGCCATTTTACAAGGCTTCGCAAACATCAACGCCACATTGGTCGCAAAATCACCATGACTAGGATCGCTGGTGCGCTCTACTTTCACGTCCAGCGCCGCTTCTACCGGAATTTCACCCGATTGAGTCAATGAGAGCCGTGCTTTTTCTATTAATTGTTCAACTATGTGCTTCATATGTGATTTCATTCGTCAAAAATACAGTTATTATGCGCTTTTTCATGCCAGTTGCAAGGGCATCTTAAAAAGGGATCTCTAACGTTGCATCCAATGCCTGCAACTGCGTTTTAAATAGCGCCTGAATGTCTCTCAAAGCGGCATCATCGTGTGCTTCAAACCGCGCCACGAGGCATGGCGTAGTATTGGAAGCGCGCACCAAACCCCAGCCAGAGGGAAATTCGACCCGCAATCCATCAATCACAATCAGATCGGCATTTGGGAAAGATGCTTCTGCACTAAATCGCTGCATAAATGCAAATTTTGCATCTTCCATGATAGGGATTTTAATTTCAGGCGTATTCACGCTATTGGGGACCGACAAAAATTGCGTATGCACTGAATCGGTCGACTCGCTTAAAATTTCCAACAAGCGACACGCGCTATAGAGTGCATCATCAAACCCATACCAACGGTGGTTGAAGAAAAGATGCCCGCTCATTTCACCGGCTAAAGCGGCCTGTTCTTCCTTCATGACCCGTTTCACAATCGAATGCCCCGTTGGACACATCTTGGCCACGCCCCCAGCATTCGTTATCACAGATGACAAATGACTGGAGCATTTCACGTCATAAACAATGGTCGCGCCAGGATTGTGTTGAATGACATCGCGCGCATAGAGCATCATCAAGCGATCAGGCCAAATCAATTCCCCCTGATTGGTCAAAACGCCTAACCGATCCGCGTCGCCATCAAACGCCAAACCAATATCCGCCTGGTGCAACTTCACCGCAGCCTTTAAATCAATTAAATTCGCTTCAACGGTAGGGTCTGGGTGATGGTTTGGGAATCGACCATCCACGTCACAGTACAATTCAATGACCTCACATCCCAATTGCCGAATAACCTCCGGCACGATGGGGCCGGCAATGCCATTGCCACAATCCACTACTACCTTCAATGGCCGCTTCAGTGTAATACCGGAGACAATCCGTTGCATGTAATCTTGAATGATATCAAACGAGGTCGAGAGACCCAGCCCTTCCACTCGCTCACCGCTTACCACCAATTCACGCAACAATTGAATATCCGCGTGTGCTAGCGTGGTGCCTGCCAGCACCATTTTAATCCCATTGTAATCGGCCGGATTATGGCTTCCTGTGACCATGACGCCGCTGTCAATACCGTGCACATGGGTTGCATAATACATGACCGGGGTCGCCACTGCGCCTAAGTCCACCACATCGATACCACTGTCTAACAGCCCCTGTTTTAAAGCAGCAGCCAAATGGTCGCTGGTTAAACGGCCATCGCGTGCCAATACGATTTCGCTGCGAGCCAATGCATGCAACCGGCAACTGATAGCGCGCCCAATGCTATAAAACGCGTCATCATCCAATTGCGTCCCAATAATGCCTCGAATGTCATATGCTCGAAAAACATGTGGGTCAATTTGCCGCTGTTGATA
>CAMAYA010000078.1 GCA_945862275.1 Legionella genomosp. 1
AAAGCGATATGGCTATCTGGATCAATGAAAAAATCAGGCTTCTCACCCCGGTCAGCCGCTTCTTTTTTTAAACGCACATGTAGCAATTTTTGAACATCATCACTGTACGTTGAGCCTTCTCGGATTTGATTATCAATCATGACCTTTGCAACTCGGGCATGGAGCACTGTATCTCCGATGGTCTTTAATTCAGGTCGAATGCAGAAACCTACGCCTTCTTTTAAACCTTGTGCGGTATGACAAGCTGTAAGTAACTGCTTTAATTGATTGTCTCGCTGTTTAATTGCATCTGCACCATGTCCCAATGCAGGAATAATAAAACGTTCTAAAAAGCGTGATGCCTCAGGCGCGTCCACGCCTTGGCGTTGCAACGATTCACATAATAATTTCAAATGCGTGTTGTTCGAAACCAACAAAGCGCCCGTCTTCGGATCGCGAAGAAAGGTCTTTTGATGCTCCATGTAAAATGCATAAGCCGTTCGATACACCCACTCATCTGGATTGTATGCACCCATCGATAGGTCTTGGTCTGAAAAATTAAATTGCGTTGGGTCGTTTAATACATGATCCGCCTCATCTAAAAATGCCACGCGATGCGTGGGATCAAGATCAATCTTCGCTTCGGCTTTCCAGATGTAATTGGAACAGAACAAGCTAAAATTACCCATGGTCGCGTAATTCACGGCACCAATGCCAGATTCTAGGGTGTCATGATATTCGTTGGCCGCGGAGCGGGCCGTGATATAGGCGTTCCGAATGCCCATGGCATTCAATACGGGCTCGAATTCCTTATGATCACGTTTAGACAAACTGTCTTTGGCACTGAATACATCCACTACCGAACCATTTAAAGCCAGATAGGCTGTCCGCATGAGGGTAATAATGCTTTTGCCTTCACCCGTATGCACTTGATGCAATAAACTGTCATCATTGTGGCGTGCAGCATAAAGTAAATCGAGCATTTGCGTGTGATTGGCCCACTTGCCCGTTTTACGCAGTAATATTTCGCGCATGCAGGCTAATAGACGAGCGGAAGCTTGGTGTTGTCCTTCCAAGCCATCCAATCCTTTGATGTCAGACAACGCGGCATGCAGAGTGATTTGTAATTGCGGCATGGTTTGTTCATTCAGCCGCGCGACTTGAGCAAATCCATTGGTGTAATACAGCATATTCACCAATTCTTGCTGGCTCTTGGATGCGAGCGGCCCCTGCCCTTTGCGTTTAATTCCCGCCAACACACGCAACAACTTCTGACGATCATCAGGGGTAATGCTGTAGTGGCGCTTTGACAGCCCCTCTGGGTCGCGGGCTTGAACCACAGATTCAAAACGGTGAATCACGTCATCCGCATTTTTATTATCGTATGCATTCGGTACGCGCTGAACGGCCCCGACTTTATCGGCCAAGGATATCCAAGCTCGATCCGTGTTTACAAAAGACGCAGTATTCTCTAGCACATCCAACAAGACTTGCATCGATGGATACGGTTTTTCGGCATAGTAATTCACCAATTGACGCAGTTGCACCAGATCCCATTGTTCAAGTGCCAGTCGCAAGGTATTTAAGACGCCATCATCTATCGTATCCTCCGTACCCATTGCAAGAATGGCCTTGATACAAGCCGACTGGCCATCGTTAGCACGAAATCCCTGAAGCAGTTGAGCTGTGGAGAGCTCACCTTTGGCAAATAACGCCATTAATTTCACTTGGGCGTTCTGCCATACCGTTTGGAAAACGCGGGTCGAGGGAATAAAATCGGTGCTTTGCTGGGTCAGCGCTGTGAGAATCAACAGACGTTCAGCCGGTTCGCGTGATGCCGTGTCGGTGATGAGTTGGCAAACGCTGTCCAAATAGCGTGGTTCAACGCCATCTATTTGCTGCAATTTGAACAGCAATGCCTGGGCGGTCTGAACAAAATCAAAATCAGGAGGGCGTCGCAAAGCAAGCTGTACCAAGACTGGTTTGTGTTGATTATGCAACGGAGACTTCACCATGCCTTGCAGGATTAACTGAAGAGACGCTGAATCGACCGACTCCCTTAATGCATTCAAGTCATGATTAACCAACGTCTCGGCAGCTGATGAATCCAGCAACAATTGAAGAAAGCCCACAGGGTAATGCTGCCGACGATACTGTTCTGCATCAATAAAACATTGAAGCCAAATGCACAATTGGGGTGCTGAATAAAAACGAAGCACTGGAACTTTCGCGCTCGTCATCAATAAACCCAATATTTGCCCTAATTCGTTGTAATGCGTTTTGTTGTCTAACCGATCGAACAACCGCATGAGCGCGTCCAATTGCAACGCATGATCGCCGTCTGTTTGAATGGCTACATGGTCTTTCATAAACCGCTGGCACAATATTAAATTTTGACTTTTGAAATTTACATCCAGATGACGATCCAGATATTGCAGAGAAACGTCTCGCTCTGCACGATCCAGCCGACAAAAACGCGCATCTTGCAAAATGATGGCACAACCATTCTGCACCCAAGCCACCATGATTTCACGCCGCGTGTCGGCAGGGTTTGCCGCGTCTACTATCTGTTTTAAAGCGATACATAATTCTGTTTGACTGGGCCAATAGCGTGTTTTTTCATGCTGAATCGTGCGCAATTGTGTTTGGAATAGTGTCACTTGTTCTCTAGCGACGTCTGATATTTCGGGCGATGCCAATGCATACGTGATGGGGTCTTGATTGGGATAGAATTCCCCCATCAACCAGGGGTAATCGGATAACAATGCGCGACTGAACACATGCTTATCCCCTGCATGCTGAAGCCACTGAACCAATCGGTCTGATTTGCCAGGGCAATAACGATAACAATGCAAAGCGCGTCCTGCGGCATTGATAAACTGAAGTGCGTCATCGCCCGTTAAACCCAATACCTGCTTTTGTAACCCAGGCTCCTGCTGGATGCCATTTGCAAAAACGACGATGTCTGCAAAATGCAAATGAATACGCCGCAAGTCTAGGGTTTTATCGAGATCAAATTGTTCGTTTAACCACATAACGACCGTTTCATCCAGACCAGCCAATGCAGGCAGGCTCTGAATATCCAAGTCATCTACATTATCCATCCCAATCGCAAGACAGGCTACAAGCAATCGAATGCGCCCATTGTCAAGGGATTCATTGTGAAAGCCTGCCTGCAAAAGGGCCTTGAATCGTTCAAAGTCCGTGACATGAAGCCGCATGCGTTGACTGGCAAAACGAAGCGCATGGGTAATGGGCAACGTAACCCGGTCGTGTGGCTGCCACTGTGCCGAATAACGGGAGGGGTTGTCGGTCGACGTCAAACTGATTTGACTTAAAACCAAACCTTCATCCCAGTAAGGATTCATTTCATAACAATTGGCGTAATACACACCACTGTGGCGCCAGTCGATGCTGTGGAGCTGAGTCAATACGGTTTGGCAAATGGTGCGGCCATTGAACTCCAGATGAGCTTTTGTTAACACATGTGTCAGGCGATCGAGAAAGACCTGTGCATTGAAATCGGGCGTTTGATTCAAATAGCGCTGAAGGCTTTGTTCATCGAGGATCAGGTGTTTCTCTTCAATGGATCTTAATAGTTTCTGGTATGCATACCACACGTCTGCATAGCGCATGTTTCCGACTGCTCGCCCGTGCGCCTTGACCAACTGCCACCAAACGCGTTGTTCTGCCGGATTATTTTTTAACGTGATGATGCTGAGTGCGACGGCATCCACGTCTTCTTTACTCAAGCATTCAGACCAGTTTTTAGATGGGTCTAAGATGCGTTCTTTCCATATAGCAAAATGAGCCGCTCCAAATGTATCCCATATTTGTTGTGCCATATAAAGCCAATGCTGTGATCCAGTCCGTTGAACTGACAACGCATCATCCTGATAAAACAACTGGCCCAATGCTTTCACGTTTTGTTCGGTCAGACACGTCTTGGAACATATATCAAACAAGCCATCCATTAACGCAGGCGATGCACCGGAGGATCTCGCCCAATCACGAAGCAGGCTTAACGCATCAGTAAGCGAGCCCCCTTCTTCTAAATATTTCCAAAATGTTTGCTGATGTTCGGCTGAGGAACAAAAGGGTATTAATTGACGAAAATCGCCCCTAAATACAACCGCAGGTTGTGTGTTAAACAATACAACTTTAAATGGGTTTCGCTCCTTTCGCGGGCGTTGTAAATAATCCAGCTGATCCCTTTTTTCATGATCAGGGTCAAAGCACAAAACCAACCCTTGTGTTTGATTAGACCGCGCCAAATAAAACCCCGCTGGCAAATTATCTTTATGAATACCGAGCCGAAACACAGCGGCATGTTCCATCATTTTCTCTGCGGCAGAGGGCTCTATCTTCTCAATGACATGTTCCGCATTTCGTTCACTGCCCACCCACAATGAAAACACATCGCGTATCGGATGCAGGGTTTCGCGCGTAATAAGCCGTGCTTCATTGCCGTCATAGGGCTTGATTTCAGGTGGTGTCTCGTCGTCCACCTCAGGTGGCAACGCAGCTGGCTTGACCTCTAATGCCTGCTGCAACTCTTGTTGTTGAGCCATCTGTTGCTGGATGTTGGGCGCTTCGCTTGACAAGGGGTAATAGGTCTCTTCCTCTTCCCAAGGTTGCAATGCGAGGGCCAATTTATAATCCAACACAATATCTGGACGCAACCGACCTTCAGCGGCCGCATACAGGTTTTCTGTATCACGGATTAACGCGTTTGATTGACGTTTGCGCTGATTATCTAATATTTTATTTTGAACCAACCGATAATCCGATTTTAATTGACAATGGTCTTTTCTATCGAAAACCTCACTGTCCCAAACCGGGATCCGAACCATCAATTCAAAACCCTGTTCGGCTTTGATTTTTAATTGTTGAAGGAGATCGTGCGCCATTGCATCGGGATTATTGATATCCAGGTTATACAAAACCACTTCACCTGACTCATCAGGATAGTCACGTTTCCGTTGATGCAACACATCCAACAAACCCATCAAGGCCTGATTACTCGCCGCATCCATGGGTTCAGGAAGAATCAATGACAACACGCAAAATAAAGGCGCACACCCTCTGGCATCAAATGACTTGATTTTATGCGTTAAATGACGAATGTAAGCCGCTGGATCATGAACCGATGCACTGCCTGCGAGATCAAACGCGCCGTGAAGCATAGGCGCAGGTTCTTTGTAACTAGGATCCGATTGTGAAACATATCTATCTTTTAAATGATCAAACAACGTATCCAAACCAGCAGTGTCCATTTGCGCCATTTGCACAAAGGCCCACTGCGCATCCGTTAAAGCACCCTTCAAGGTGTGATCACAAAACGCCGCCCGCCAACTGGGGTTCACCGCGTTGATTGCGTTCATAAAATCCAAATCGATTTGCTTGGACTCCTCTTGAAAAAAAGAAACCATCCCGGCGCCTGCGTCCCGCCACAGTTGCTGACGTATGGTTACACTGTCGTTTTCTGCGGCCAGTCGATGGGGCAGAACACAAGCCATGAACCGATTGCGTGCCGCGCACATGGATGCATGGGTAAACAGCAAGTCGTGGCGATCCGTTGGCAAGGCGGGCATTATGGATTGCAGATGAGGATCAAAATTAAATACATCGGCCAAGTCAGCCATGCTTTCAGGGCGCGGTGCTGATTTTAAAGTAAACATTAAACGAGGTAAGGAGCCATGATATACCACCTGCATCGCATCGAATAAGGCTTGAAGTGTCGATGATTTTGTCAATGCCAATGTGGTGAGTAGCGGATCAATTCTCATGCGTTGTTCATCGAAAGCCGTCAATGTTCGCAACAATTGGTTCGGATCGATGCATGCTTTGATAAAAGGGTTTGTGTTAAGAAAAAGCGGCGTTATCGCAGGTACTGGGGGCATTAATACGGCCGCTTCATGCTCTGTCATGGGTGTGCGCAAACCAAATGCATGGGTTAATTGCGGTTGAAATAGATCTGTTTTTTGTAGGCTGCTCACCAAAACCTGTTGCAACAGTAACGGTACTGGAACCGTAGCGCGATAGCTTGACAGTGTTGCTTGTGTTTGTTGGCACCAAGGTAACACACGGCCGAATAATACGGCATGCCAAATCGCGACCGGATCCAGTGCGTTAATATCATTCAATGCGACATTGTTACTATAATCAACAGGGCTAATCAATAAG
>CAMAYA010000079.1 GCA_945862275.1 Legionella genomosp. 1
AATGCCTGCCCTGTTCCCTATGATGGATGATGCGTAAGGTTGGTTTGATTCTGTTTTAAACAAAATCTGGCGGTCTTATATCCTTTAGCGCACATCGATAACAGCCAAATAAAATCATTATGATTTAATAAAAAACATTAAAAAGGGGAGGGCGCCAAAAAGCCAAGAAAACATGGTTTGGTTTTTAGAAAAGAAGGATTTAAGCGAAGCTTAAACCTGAAAAAACATCACTGCCGGGCTGAAAGAAGCGTTTAATGCCGTTCAAGCAGGCCCCTAAAGCATCCAGCGTTGTCGATTTCTTCACGGGCACGGATGTGGTATCCAGCGGAATACCTAGCCCTGCCCATCCAGCACGGCGTCGGGTGATAATCGCATTAAGCATGGCGGTTCGCGCGCCTTCTAGGTGATAGGTTCCGTTTTCCGACTTCCCTACCCGTTTTTGTTTTAACCCTAAACGGGATAACAATATTCCAATGAAGCGTATCGGGTCTTTGTTGAGTTGTGCCGGCGATGGCAATGATATCAATCCTTTGAGAACATCCCGATTGGCTTCAATATAATCGACAAAGCCGTTACGAATAATCATTTCGCGACTGTAGTGATAATCGGCGGTGTTCAATAGGCCATGTGTGGTGGTGAGGTGTAGCAGGCTTAATACAAATTGATACAATTGTTGAAGGCTTGCGAAATGGGTCACGTCGGCGGCGAACTGTTCATGGCGTTCGGTTTGTTCTAAAAAGCGAAGGCGTGCCAAGGCGTCATCGCCGAGTGCGAGCTCTAAGGATTTGATTTGTTGTTTGAATTTACCATCGTTATCGATGGAGACGAGCGCTTGGATGTTCTCTAAATCATTGGCGGGAAGATTATAGAAGTCAACAATGGCTTGCTTCTTGGCACTGCGGGTGTCTTCCATGGTCTTTCGAGGTTTATTGAGCAGCTCACGAAGGGCTGCGGCCGTTTCACTTAACGGGGCTGCGCCGATTTTCTCAGCTTCTGTTTCCATGATGGATTTTTTCAATTGGCGAAAGTTTTTTCGAATATCCGCATCCGGCGCTTCTTCAAAGTAGGTTAAATCGATGTTTTCATGCACAAATCGAACACGTGATCCGCTTGTCTTGCCGGCATTATATTCACTATAACCCCACCCATTTAATAAAATTTTTAGTTCGGCCCAAGTGAAGTCTTTTGGCTTACTAAGAAATTTTTTGCGCAGCTTATCTATTTTTGTCATTATTAAGCAACTGTTTTTAGTTGCTTATATTATAAAGCAACCATGATAAATAGACAATCGGTTTAAAAAATTAATTTGTTGGATAGCTTAAGTCTGATAAGAATATTAATCAGACTTAAGGGATAAATCAGAGTTTGCCAATTTTAAATCGGGGTGAGCCTTTTCAGCTGTATCTATTATAAGCACGCATTTTCCAATACACCTCCCCATGCCGTGAGTAAATATTTCTATATTATTTTCAGATTGTTGGATAGCACTTCTTATCTCTCCAAGCGTATTAGCAGATTTAATTAGCCCTATTAATTTTTTAGCTTCTTCAACTTTATGGGCGGTCAGCAGCGTATTTCTGAAAATTTTAGTCACAAGTGATGGAGTAAACTCACCCTGACTATTAATTGAGCCTCGAGAGCTAATGTATTTTTCCAATTGTTTTACACTACTTTCTCTGATATTTACGAAAGTAATTTCTCGTTGGGCTTCAAGAAGATTTAATGCAGCCACCACTTCTTTTGGTCTTGCTATTTCCTTCGATTCATTTATTTTTTGTTCATGTTTGACATATATAAGTTTCGCATCATTAGTGTCCTGCCTGTCATATGCAATTGCTAATTTTTGAACAAGTGGTAAATTGTTTCTTAAAAAACTTACATCAAATATATCTGGACGATTAGATGTTATAAATAACAAGGCTTTAACAGTGCTAACAGTCTCCGGATAATTTTTGCTGCTTTGATCAAAAAATGGAATGTAATCACTATGTAGTCTGCTCCAGGCATTCAGACTTGTAATGCTCCTCCTGCTTGCAAAAAGTTCTTCTTCCCTAGCCTCCATTTGCAATGCCATCCCTATATCTACACACACAACTTGACCATTTGATGTTGTAACAAAATTTTTTTTGGCGGTTGCATCAACAACAATTCTTCCTGACAAATTAAAAATATTGATTACCGCAGCACTCATTTCTGTATCTGACGCCTGACGGCCTTCTACAAAAGGACAAACCCACCCTATGCCATATTCTGTCTGGGAAATATAGGCGGGTGGCGGAAGTTGTGGATTTAATTCATTCCACAGCCGAACAGACCTGCTAGGGGTATCAAGATCATCAGCTGTATCATGCTGTATTTTAAGTACCTCTCTACCATCATTCGATTTATACGCTGTGTTATAAGAACCGGATCCTAGTCGCTTCCATTTTGGCATATATAGCCACCTTTTTAAAATAGATGCATGTTTATTATTTATCTATATAAATATTAGCACCTAAATGAATAATAGTGGCTTTTATTTTGACTATATTTATTGGTGACCAAGCAAACACAAAGAGACTAATAAAAAAATGACGAGCTGGTTAAAATAAATTACATCCTCTTATATCCAATTCAAGACCGTGCTCAAAAACGTTCGTTTTTGATGAGGTTTTTTGATGGCTAGCAGATTATATAAATGCTGCGCTACGACTGGCCTTTCAAATTCTCGATATCCATTCTCGATATGACTTTCTTGTTACACAATACTTCACATGAGTTTTGAGAACAAAGGATTTATTATGCTGCCATGGCGATCTTTCCATCAATATGAATATCCAGATTTCCCAAGATTTTTTGCAGAGTGCTGGTAGTGATATTTTGATATTCTTCTTTCTCATACCGAGCAATTTGCCGAGCACTCATTCCAACTTTACGGCCAAAAACCTCAATGCTCATAGGGAGTGTAATAATACCAGTGGTAATTTGCACAGATTTAGAGCACATTATATTGGCTTGCAGGAGGGCGCCAGCTTTTCTTACTCATAATGAGCCCTGTTTATATAGTCTCTCTATAATTTACATGGCGCGACCGCCACCGGTAGCTAGACTGCATCACAGCGATAATTGATCAATAAAGAAACATAAAACCACTGGCATTATTACACTCCCAATCATGTATGGCATGCAGTGTGTCTCCAGCATGAATCGCTTGGCGTGCGATGTTTTCAATCGGAAGCAAGAGTTCATTGCTATCTGACTGGTTTTTAATACGTAAAAGGCAACAGTGGCTGTAAGCCATGATGGCGGTTAAGGGTTGATTAATTTCGTGTATAAATACAGAAATCCAATCCAGCGGTGAATTGGATTTTGAATCAAAGGGAGTGCTTGTTTTGTTCTCGTGTACCATGGTCGTCCGTAGGGTGGTTTTCCTATTGTGCGACACAGTTTACTGATTATTCCATGGAAATAAACTACTTTTAACGCGCATGTTTGTTGGTTTTGTGTCAATGTAACGTTATTAATCCATCGTTTTAATGTACGTATCTTAGGCGCCTGAACAGGGTGCGCTGAGGGAACAGTGAGGGTGTTTATATATAGACAATCAAACCGGCCCTGTTCCCTATGATAGAGAATAAATAGAGATGGATTGATTTTTTTTTTAACAAGTCAGGGGTGTACTCGATAGGGTGTCGCCGTTTTAACGTGCATCGATAATTATCAAATAAATCCACTATGGATGAATAAAAAACATCCAAAAACAATGGGCGAGACAAAACCCGCATGAAGCGAGTGATTATGGAGTAAATCAGGATTTAAGCGGGGCAGAACCCTGAAAAGACATCACTATCCGGTTGAAAGAAGCGTTTAATCCCTTTTAAGCACGCCCCCAGCACATCCAATGTCGTGGATTTCTTCACAGGCACTGACGTGGTATCCAGAGGGATACTCACGCCGACTAAACCGGCCCGTCGTCGCGTGACTAGGGCATTGAGCAAGGCTGCGCGCTCTGCGTCCACGTGATAGGTGCCGTTCTCTGACTTGCCCACGCGCTTTTGTTTCAATCCGAGGCGTGATAACAGCACTCCAATGAAGCGTACCGGATCTCGGTCTAATTGAGCGGGCGTGGGGAGGGATATCAGTCCCTTGAATATGTCTCGGTTGGCCTCGATGTAATCGACAAAGCCGTTTTGAATCAGCATCTCCCGGCTGTAGTGGTAATCAGTGGTACTCAAGAGGCCAAATGGTGTGGTGAGATTCAAGGTTTCCAGTACGTGCTTAAAGAGTTCTTGCAGGCTGGCGTAGTGCGTCACGTCAGCGGCGAATTGTTCGTGGCGCTCGGTTTGCTCTAAAAAACGCAGACGCGCTAAGTCTTCATCACCGAGGGCTAGCTCTAGGGATTTCACTTGTTTTTTAAACCGTCCGTCGTTATCAATCGAGGCCAGTGCTTGAATATTTTCAATATCATTGGTGGGAAGATTGTAGAATTCAATCAGTTGTTGTTTTTTGACACTCCGGGTGTCTTCCATTGATTTACGGGGTTTGTTGAGCAGTGCACGAAGGGCTATGGCGGTTTCACTCAATGGAGCGGCCCCAATCTGTTCAGCTTCGGCAGTTGCAACCGATTGTTTCAATTGTCGAAAGTGTTTTCGGGTGTCTGTATCGGGTGCCTCTTCTGCGTACGTTAAGTCAATGTTCTCATGCAGCGACAGCAAGGCAAATTGTTGATAGAAATCGTTTAAACTGGCGTTTCTGTTTTGGGTGACAGACAAGCACAGGCGCTCATAGTCATCATGCATCAGCACGCGCGCACCATGGTTGGTTAAATTCATGAGGTTTAAATCGTATTGATGAGTACTTAACCATCGAGCTGCAATGCTGTCTGCATCCAAGGGATGATTGGCTTGACGACGCTCACAAAAGACGTGGCGTATGTCTTTGTCCCGAACCCGGCCTAGTGCTTGCATGCAATCATTGGCGGTGTTGATGTTCGATAGAAAGATGCCACCTACAAAATCAAAGTGGCTGTTGTCGATGGAGACGCCGGTACTCACACTAGGCGTGCAGACCAGGTAGTCATATTCCTTTGACACGGTGTTGACGTCTTTAAAGAAGGCTTGATTGGCCTCATCGCCTGCGTTATCACTGGCGATGTAGAGTCCTTTCTTGTCCGGGAATGCCGCTTGCAGGGTGGAGAAAGTTTTAAAGGCATCGGCTTTGGAGTTGAACGTGAGGTATGCGGTCTCGCCTACGTCCAATGCTTTCATGGCCGCCAATTGCACGCTTTCAGGGCTATCATGCAAGACGATGCCACGTGCTGTTTCATGCAGGTGATGATTGATGTGCACGGTGACGTTTGTCATCGGACAGGTCGATTGAATCAATTGCACGGTGGTTTTGGATAAATGTGCATCCAAGCAAATGAGGGTCCTGGCATGGCGCATGATGTGTTGCAGCACGCTAAAGACCAAGGGTTTTTGGTCAATCTTGGTGGTGAGTCTCGCCAAGACTTGTTCGATTTCATCGATGATAACGATATCATAGTGCGGCAAAGGGCCATTGGCGGTGAGTTTGCCTAATGAATTGAGGCAAATGGCGAGTCTTGATTCCATTTGCAGGTCGTAGTTGTCACAGGCATTGTAACTGCACAAGTCTAAACGGTTCGCGGCACTTTCAACGAGCGAAATCAGGTGGGTGGTGAAGAGCACGGATTGTTCGGGGTGGGTTTTGACCCATTCTTCAACGACTGCGGTTTTACCGGTTCCAATGGCAGACTTGACCAGATGGATGCCGGGGCCGAATGGGATGCTGGGCAGATAACGCGAGAGATAGGAAAATTTTTCACCGAGAAAAAAGTTTCGCAGTGAAAGTGCTCCGAAATGATGTTTATTGAATTCTTCCAACTCTTTTGTTAATGCGATG
>CAMAYA010000080.1 GCA_945862275.1 Legionella genomosp. 1
AGGCTTTGCGGAAGTGGAAGTGTCTATTCGTGAGCAGGCTGAAAAAGAACTCAATGCTTTGGCAGCCAAGTTGAAAGTGGATGAAAAAAATCGCTTTATTGAATTCGGATCCACTAAAAATGAAGTATTGCGTGTGGCCGCAGAACAGCATGTTGATTTAATCGTAACGGGCAGTCATGGCAAGCATGGCCTGGCGTTGTTGCTCGGATCAACGGCCGATTCCATTCTGCATGGAGCCCATTGCGACATGTTGATTGTTCGTCCTCCAAAATAGATGTGGTGCAAGGTGACCTTAGAATGAGTTGTTTGTTTTGATGAAATGGTTACGCCAAGGTCTACAAGGTACTGTTCCTCACGCCGGCTCCGTTGCCACCATCGGTAATTTTGATGGTGTGCATCGAGGGCATCAGGCGTTATTGGCTTTGTTGCGGGAAAAAGCCGACCAGCTGAGGCTGCCTTTGTTTGTTATCCTCTTTGAGCCGCAACCGGGTGAATATTTTAAGAAGGCAGAAGCACCTGCTCGATTGTATCGATTGCGGGAAAAGCTGCGCGCGCTGCGTCAATGTGGCGTTGATGGCGTATTGTGCTTGAAATTTGACGCGCGCTTGTCTCAAATGACCGCACAAGCATTTGCTCACGATATTATATTTACGCAATTAAACGTTCAATATTTATTGCTCGGTGATGATTTTCGATTTGGTCGCGCTCGCCGTGGCGATGTAACTTTTTTGCGTGAATTAGCGGCTATTCAAGGAGTGGCAGTGGAAACCTGCCCTGAATTTTGCATCAATCATGCGCGGGTGAGTTCCACTCAAATCAGGCATGCGTTATACTTGGGCGACTTGAATCTTGCCGAATCATTGCTAGGGCGAAAATACAGCCTGTGTGGGCGTGTTCAGCATGGGCAAGGCCTAGGGCGAAAATGGGGCGTGCCCACTGCTAATTTAAGCCTGAAACCGGGTGCGTTGCCATGCAGTGGGGTTTTTTGTGTTCAGGTGGCACGTGTTGGCAAGCCTTTATTGACAGGGGTCGCCAATATGGGTAATCGGCCCACGGTGGATGGCCGTAAAAATGTGCTTGAAGTGCACTTATTTGATTTTGATGAATCACTGTATGGTGAGATGATCGAGGTTATTTATCTGCAGAAATTGCGAGATGAAATAAAATTTTCGTCAGTGGATGCCTTGCTTCTGCAAATCCATGCTGATGTGGCTCAAGCGAAGGTATTTTTTAACAATTTGATAGGGTAAACCGAATGGCTGATTATAAAGATACATTGAATTTACCCCACACAACATTCCCCATGAAAGCGAGTCTAGCTCAACGCGAGCCGCAGCGATTAGATGAATGGAAAACCAATGGGCTGTATGAACAGATTCGTGCAGCGCGCGCCGGACGTGAGCGATTTATTTTGCATGATGGCCCCCCTTATGCGAATGGGCACTTGCACTGTGGTCATGCGTTAAACAAAATTTTGAAAGACATGATTGTGAAATCAAAGTCATTCAGCGGGTATGATGCGCCTTTTGTACCCGGTTGGGATTGCCATGGTTTACCGATTGAATTAAATGTAGAAAAAAAAGTAGGCAAAGCTGGGGTAAAAATCACGGCCTCTGAATTTCGTGCGCGGTGCCGAGAGTACGCAGCCAGCCAAATTGACATTCAACGCGATGAGTTTCAACGGCTGGGTGTGTTTGGCGATTGGCAAAACCCTTATACCACCATGGATTTTACCTACGAGGCCAATATTTTACGTGCTTTAAGCCTCATCATTTCAAACGGGCATTTGCATCAAGGTTTTAAGCCCGTTCATTGGTGTGTGGACTGTGCCTCTTCACTGGCTGAAGCGGAAGTCGACTACGAAGACAAAACATCATCCTCTATCGATGTGGCGTTTCACGCTCAGGATTTCAATGCCTTCATGGCGCTGGCTGCACTGAATTTGCCAGAAAAACCCATCATTGTGCCCATTTGGACCACAACGCCTTGGACGTTGCCTGCGAATGAGGCCGTCTGTTTACACCCTGAATTTGACTATACACTGGTGGATGTTGGGGATTGTTATTACCTGGTTGCGGTCGATTTGGTTTCTTCCGTGATGTCTCGCTATGGTATTGCAGAATATACGGCATCCAGTGCTGTGAAAGGACAGGCATTCGAGCACGCCCAATTGAAACACCCATTTCTAGACCGTTACGTACCCCTTGTGTTAGGGACTCACGTGACGACAGAATCAGGAACAGGCTGCGTGCATACCGCTCCTGCACATGGGCCTGAAGATTATAGAGTTGGGTTGGTTTATGACCTGCCTTTGAAGAATCCTGTGTTGGGCAATGGTTGTTTTGCGACTGATGTGCCTTTGTTCGCAGGGTTATCCATATTCAAAGCGAATACACCCATTCTCGATCTGTTGCGTGAGCAGCATGTTTTGCTTCATGAGACCACGTTAAGCCATAGTTACCCGCATTGCTGGCGACATAAAACGCCTGTGATTTTCCGTGCCACGCCTCAGTGGTTTATTTCCATGGATAACAACGGGTTGCGCAATGAACTGTTTGAACAAATTGACACGGTGCGTTGGGTGCCCGATTGGGGCCGTGCGCGCATTCGAAGCATGGTGGAGACCCGTCCGGATTGGTGTGTATCAAGACAGCGCGCGTGGGGAACACCCATGCCCTTGTTTATTCACAAAGAAACGCGCGCACTCCATCCCAATACCGCTCAATTGATTGAGCTGGTCGCTTTGCGGATTGAGAAAGCCGGCATTGATGCATGGTTTGATCTGGACGCGTCTGAGTTGCTAGGTGAAGATGCAGAACATTACGAGAAAATCAAAGACACGCTGGATGTGTGGTTTGATTCAGGCGTGTCGCATTTTTGTGTACTGAAACAACGGGATGATCTCGCGTTTCCCGCTGACGTATATTTTGAAGGCTCCGATCAACACCGTGGCTGGTTCAATTCATCCCTCACCACAGCGGTTGCCATGCACGGCGCACCACCGTATAAAACCGTGCTCACGCATGGGTATACCGTGGATGCCGAAGGCAAGAAACTCTCCAAATCCAAAGGCAATTATGTGGCGCTGGATAAACTGATTGCACAGCATGGCGCGGATATTTTGCGCCTATGGGTTGCATCAACTGATTATCGCAATGAAGTGAGCATTTCAGATGAAATCATCAAACGCGCGGCTGATGCGTACCGGCGTATACGAAACACAGCGCGTTTCCTGCTGGCCAATTTATTTGATTTTGTGCCAGAAAGGGATGCCGTGGCTGGAGACGATTTGGTCGAGCTAGACCGATGGGCTATTCAGCGATGCCAAGCGTTGCAGGATGAGATTGTTAAAGCGTATGACGATTATCATTTTCATGTGATTTATCAAAAAATCCACAATTTTTGTGCCGTTGACATGGGCAGCTTTTATTTGGATATCGTTAAAGACAGGCAATACACCATGCCCGTGAACAGCCGTGCCAGGCGCTCTTGCCAAACGGCGATGTACCATATTGTGCAAGCATTAACGGTTTGGCTGGCGCCCATTTTATCGTTTACAGCCGAGGAAATTTGGGCCGCCATTCCAGGGCATGCCGGTCAATCGGTGTTTTTGGAAGAGTGGTATCAGGGCTGGCCGGTTTTGAGTCCAGTAGGAATGGATGATTGGACACAGCTGCATGCCATTCGGGATGAAGTGAATAAAGCATTGGAAGCCACACGCCAGGCCGGTTTGATAGGCTCAGGTTTAGCCGCGAATGTTACGCTGTATGCCGATGCAAAAGCTTATCCCATTCTGGCCCGTTTGGGGGATGAGTTGCGGTTTGTATTGATCACTTCTTCTATCCATTTGTTGCCTATGGAAGATAGGCCTCTGGATGTGATGTTGAACGAGGCACTGGGGGTCGCTATTCACGTGCAGGCCAGCGAATCGCCTAAATGCGAACGGTGTTGGCATCGGTGTGATGATGTGGATGAAAATGAAGCCTACCCAGGCTTGTGCAAACGCTGCTGCGGCAATGTGAGTGGTGATGAAGAGCTGAGGCAATTTGCATGAATAAATGGCCTTGGTTTCTGCTTAGTTTAATGGTCATTCTACTGGATCAGGCCAGCAAATATTGGGCTGTGTCGGCGTTAATGCCATACCAACCTGAAGCCATATTGCCCATGCTAAATGTAACCCTCGCATACAACAGCGGGGCTGCATTTAGTTTCTTAAGCGGCGCGGGCGACTGGCATCGTTGGTTTTTTACAGGCTTTAGCAGCATCATGAGCATCGTTCTTGCGGTTTGGATTGGGCGTTTACCGCAAGGGGCGCGCTTGCAATTAACAGCGGTCAGCTTGATTTTGGCCGGTGCCTTAGGCAATCTACTGGATAGACTTCTGTTATGACATGTCATTGAATTTATTGATTTCTATTACACGCATTATCACTGGCCTGCGTTCAATATAGCGGATAGTGCGATTTGTATCGGCGCATTTTTATTGTTTGTTGACATGTGTTTTCAATCGAAACGTTTAGTTTAAAGCCATCACGCCCGCACTCAATGTATGCAATTCGTTGAGTCCTGGGTTAATGATGCTAACAGCAGATACCGATGGCAGATTGAGAAAATGCTCTGCTTCTTCCCATTCTACTTCGGCAGGAAACAAGCGCAGAAGCGGTAAGCATTTGTTGAGTAGTGTGCAAAATCCTAAATGAGCAGGAAACGGCCTGACGTGTTGGCAGCCTGAAGACATGGCATGCATGGCTTCGGATAAGGTGGCAACGCCGGGTATGTAATTCATTGAATAGATGGCTGCTGTTTGGGCTATGGCAGGTAGAAAACCAGGGCTTGTGGCAAAATGAACGCCTGCGTTATAACAGTTTTCCAGTTGTTGCGTATTAATGATATTGCCCGCCCCAATACGTAACATGGGGAAATCTTGCAATGCCTTTTGCAGAATGGTTTGTTCTGTGCAGTTGATTTCAACCATCGTAAAACCGGCGTCGGCAATTTGTTGAAGTTTTTCAAATAGCAGCGCATCTACATCCAGCACAATCATGACCGATTGTGTGCCCATTAGCTTATCCATTCACATCGTCTCTTTAATGACAAACACTAAGATGGTTCATATGTTAAAAGACTTGGCTTCTCTTGGCAAGGGCAATTATTAGAATTAATTTGCCACTATGGATGTTAATAGTGCATAATATGTCTTTTTTGCAATAAAATGAATGTCAACGGTGGATTATTACGATGAAATACACAGCACGGAATCTGACTGTTTTATTTATTTGTAGTGGCTTTAGTGGGTTTGGATACGCGTCTCCATTAAACCGCTTGTTGCCCGATGAGCGCAACACCGTTCAGGTTTTTCAAACGGCATCGCCTAAAATTGTTTATGTGCATCGCATGACGACCCTGCCAACACGTGCGCATGCATCGTTGCATGTCGTGCCCAGTGGCTCGGGCTCTGGCATTATTTGGGATGCCCTGGGGCATGTGGTGACTAATTATCATGTTATCAAAGGGGCGGATACGTTTTCAGTAACGATTGGAAAGGTGACTGTGCCGGCGAAAGTCATTGGTGCCGAACCGCGTAAAGATCTGGCCGTGTTGCAGTTGAGTAAGCCGCTGGCCGTTGCTGGATTAAAATCGTTCCAGCCCTTTGAACTCGCGCATACCCATGATTTGATGGTGGGCCAAAAAGCCATTGCGATTGGCAACCCGTTTGGGTTAGATCACAGCTTAACGATGGGCGTGATTTCAGCCCTCGGCCGGCAAATTCCAGGCGTTGGCGGAGTGACGATTCGTGACATGATTCAAACGGATGCAGCGATCAATCCTGGCAATTCAGGCGGCCCATTGCTGGATAGCGCGGGGCGATTAATC
>CAMAYA010000081.1 GCA_945862275.1 Legionella genomosp. 1
AACGGGTCTTACAACGGCACAACGACTGGCCGTCCTTCAGACCCTGCATCAGATGGATGCACGCGGGTTTTCATCCGCTTATATCATCCGGCTGATTGAATTATCCGCTCAACAGCCTGATGAAGCCATTTTAGCTCGTGTGCGAGAGCAGGTGGGTGCACTGAACCCAGAGGATCCTTTGCTTCAATGGATGATGGACGATCCGTCGGTTGACTTGCCTTTGTTGGACACGCTGTTGGTGTTGACAGAAACGATCGTTCCGAAGCATCGTGCCAAAGCAAGCTGCCTGTTGATGGGGATAAAAAATCCAGAGCGAAGCGCATTGATTGAACGCTTGAAAGCTTGTCATTTGCTGCAAAAAATAATAGAAGTCATGGCCATGAGCCATGCCCATACGCGGCCATTGGATTTGGTAAAAAATCCAGTGAATCATACGCAATTGGCAGACCAGTTGGCATCGCTGAGCGCTGTTGAATTGGAGCAGCTGCATGGGTTTTTGCAGCACAACATCATCAGTTTGCCTTGTTTGGCAAAAAACATTGAAGCGCGGGATAGAGCCTTGCCTTTTGATGAATTTTTGCATGAATTTGAAAAAGCCCCCTTTGGACCACGCGCGTTAGAGGAACAATTTAGCGTGAGCCAAGTGGAGCGTGTCGTGAATGGATTCGTCGATTTGAACCAAAACTCAAGCTATCCCTATTTATACCGTAAGCAGATGATGGAAGCGTTTCTGTTGGTCAATCGTGCTGGGAATGATTTGCCGCTGTACAAGAATAAACCTGCAAGAGCTTTGTTAAACGAAGAATTGGCAGAACGGTTTCAAGCGCTCAAATCAGGCGCTTTCAATGAAACGCTTGACCCCTTTCAACGGCGTTTATACGCATTAGGCTTGATGCGCGAGGCAATGTACCGAACAACGGGACAATTTCCTTTCTCAACGCAGATGCTGGCCTTGATTGATTGCATGATGCATCAGGGCGATGTGATATCAAACATTGATACAGGTCAAGGCAAAAGCTTGGTCGACACGATGAAGGCGGCGTTATTGTGGCTTGAGCCTGGAGATGTTGGGGTGGACATGACCACTTCTTCGCTAGTAGACGCCACGCGAGATGCGGCTATTTACAATCCATTCTTCTCGCTGTTGAAAATCCCGCATGCCACAGCCCCCATTTCATGTGCGTCTGAGTCTGTGTTCCAAGATTACGTTCCAAATGGCATCAATCGGAGCACGATGGCACAATTTTCGTTGGTTTACGCTCGCGCACAAACCGATGGCATTGAATTGCATGGCGACAAACTGTCTCTGGTCGGCAATGAGTCTGACTATACCATTCTTGACGATCGAACGGTGTATCGCTATGCGGTCACCGGCGGTCCCGGCATGTTAGGCGAGGCGCATGCATGGATGTATGATGCCATCAATGATTTCGTGACCACTGATACGTTGTTCACCGCTCGAAATACATCGGCTGAACAGGACACGGCCATGCTTAAAATGCGGTTGAAGGAACAAGCCGCCTTGCTGCAAAAAAACAGCCAGCTGCCTTTCATCGAGCATTTTACCCATGAAAAATTATTGAAGCTGATCAATTCAGCCTTGATGGTGAATTATGCGGTGAAATTACGTGAAAACACAGGTTATGTCCTAACCGTTGCACCTGAATTGAAAAAAATCAATGGGCGTGATCAGTGGACGAGGCGAGCAAAATTATTGATGTCGGATGGCAAAGTGTCGGCTGACAATGTTTATGGTGAGCATGTGCAACAATTGTTGTATGCCAAACTCAATAAAATACATGGCCCCAATGCGTTTGTCATCGAGCCGGAGAGCAAAACCATCATCTCCTCGAACAACAAAAATGGGGTTGATTTCTACCGCTCAAAACAGGGCTTTTTCTGGGGTTCCTCAGGAACGGTGGGCTCGGCCGCTGAAATGAATCGGCAGCATCAACAATATGGCGTTGATTTTTCCAAGGTACAACCTCACCAACCGAAAATAACGGTTTCCAATAAACCCGTTATTTCAAAAAACAGGGATGAACATTTCAAAGCCATTCGGCGTCAACTCCAATCGGAAGGGTGGTTTGGATGGTTTACTTTGAAGAAACCGCCGGTTTTGGTCTTTTTTAAAGACATTGATGAGGCCACCGCGTTTTGCGACTATTTTGCAGCGAACAATACGAAACCACAATCGATGCAGCTCTTTATCGGATTGGGATCGGAAGAGGACGTGATTCAAAATGCGGCATTGCCGGGCATGATCACCATTACCACTTCAGCCCTGGGACGAAACACGGATATTCCGTACGATCCATCCACGGGCATGCACGTGATTCAAACTTACATTGGAACCAGTCGCCAAGACATTCAAAAAAGTGGACGAACAGGACGTCAAGGGTCACCGGGTGAGGTGCATTACCTTTTAAATCAAGCCGATTTCGTAGGCAGCGTGGAAGACGCGCGTGCACTGTTAGAACGCAATGGCGAAATGGAACGGGAAATGAATGAAGAGTTTTACAATGTATTGGGCTGCTTGCGGCATTGCCTGCGCTATGTAGACAATGCGTTCTTCAAAGAAGAATGGTCGGCTTTTAGTGCAGAAGCAGAAACCGCTTACCGTGATGCTAAATGGAATGGCACGTATGATCGTGATTCGTTTGTTACCCGCTTGGTGAGTGATTTTAATAACCTGCGCCATGTAGAAACGCTGGATGCAGAAAAGGTCTTGGCGGTTGTGGCACATGAACATCTCGCGAGAACACCGTATCGCGCGCACACTAAAACAGTGGCGCTGTCTGATTGTGTTTCACCAGAGACAATCGCATATTCCTTTTTAAATGTGCCGGCTGACGTCTATGAAGGTCCCGTGGACGAAGTGAGCATCAAGGCGCACTTAAAGGCGTTGTTTCCAGCCCGGCATTCGCCCGCGTACTCCGATTTAAATCAACAATACATCGCTTATTTGAATGCATCGAATTTATCCATGCCACAAATCAGGGCAGTTCACGCCCGCTTTTTGTCTGAGTATTTAGCGGAACAAGTCGTGCTTTCAAACGATACTTGGTCCATTAAACGGTGGCTGGGATACGAAGGGCATTTGACTCATATTTTGCAAGACTCGCATTATTTACTCCTGTTTAGAGCCATGCTGGATGTGCGAGAGGGCGCTCCAAATAGCCTAGAGATGGACGTTGTGAAATCATCCATGACGACATTGCTTCAGGAGTATCTGGATTATAATTGGTTTATCAGTGCTCCTAAAAAAGAAGCGGCCCATGCGTTGATTGCATCTATTCAGGGCGCGACTGACATGGGTGCGCTCGTGACCTTATTGAATCAAGCAAAAATGACGCAGTTAAACCAGGACATAGCAACCAATCAAAATACATCACATTCATTTTTCAGAATGGTAAAGCCGGTGAATCAATCCGGAGTGAGCCGTTTTCAAAATACATTGGATCGCGCGCTGGCCCTTTCAATGCAAGAGAAAAATGAGCCATTGGGTGAATCATTAAAGAAAGCGTTTTCGGACACGTTAGCGGACCCTGCCCAGATATCTGAAACCCCGGATGATTTTAATGCCCTGAAGGACACTCCTGCGTGCATCGATAAATCGAACGCCGCCGTCATTGTGACCTCCATGGAGAAGAACAGGTTATTTAAGACGCCTAAAGAGGGGATGGAAGGGCGTGAAAAACCACTTTCTCCCAAAAAAACCAAGGCATTGACAACAAATTTACAAAAATCACTTGCCAATGGCATCTGTTCTCTGTAGAATGGGCCTCAGTTGATGCGGGGTGGAGCAGCCTGGTAGCTCGTCGGGCTCATAACCCGAAGGTCGTAGGTTCAAATCCTGCCCCCGCTACCAATTATATTTAAGACCCCTTTTTAGGGGTTTTTTATTATCTATTATTTCATCACCACAGGGTGAATGGGTTATGATTCAACGCGAAATTGAACAATTAATACAGCCTACCCTTGAAAGCATGGGATATGAACTCTGGGGCTGTGAGTACTTGGCACAGGGAAAACATTCCTTGTTGCGAATTTATATCGATACTTCCGCCGGCATTGGCATGGAGGACTGTGCAAATGCCAGTCGCCAGATAAGCGCAATACTTGATGTTGAGGATCCTATTTCTGGGAATTACAGTTTAGAAGTGTCTTCACCCGGTATTCCAAGGCCATTGTTTCATAGCAGTCAATACCAGCAGTATATTGGTTTGGATGTTCAAATTAAACTATTCAAGCCCGTGAATGCCAAGCGCAAATTTGTAGGCACGATTGTGTCAGCCGATGAACAGACGTTGGTGTTAACAATCGATAATAAGCAGCAGGATTTTCTTTTTTCAAATATTGTGAAAGCAAATTTGACGGTCTAGTGAGGCGAGCCATGAGCAAAGAGTTGTTATTAGTTGCTGAAGCATTATCCAACGAGAAAGGCGTGAGCAAACAAGTTGTTTTGGAGGCCATTCAAGCGGCATTGGAATCAGCCACACGCAAACTATCTGGCGCTGAATTTGGTCTTCGCGTGGCCCTTGATTCCCGAACAGGTGCATATGAAACATTCCGTTATTGGGATGTGCTGGCTGATGACGCGGTTGAGTTTCCAGATCGTGAATTAACGCTTGCAGAGGCTGTAGAACGCATGCCTTCCATTCAACTGGGTGGGCGCATTGAAGAACCCATGCCATCCATTGAATTTGGTCGAATTGCGGCGCAGTCTGCACGTCAAGTTATCATTCAAAAAATTCGTGAAGCAGAACGGCAATTGGTGATTGACCAATTTAAAAATCGAATGGGTCAATTGGTATATGGCACTGTGAAAAAAGTCACGCGTGATAACGTCATCATTGATTTAGGGGGCAAAGCGGAAGCTTTCATGCCGCGCTGCGAAATGCTGCCGCAAGAAATGTTTCGACCCAACGATCGGGTTCGCGCTTATCTATATGACATCAATGACCAAGCGCGTGGTCCACAGTTGTTAGTCAGTCGCGTTCGGAAAGAGATGTTGATTGAATTGTTCCGGATTGAAGTGCCAGAAATCGGCGAAAATATTATTGAAATCAAGGCGGCCGCGCGTGAGCCAGGTAACCGCTCTAAAATTGCCGTTAAAACAAATGACGGTCGAATAGATCCCATTGGGGCATGTGTGGGTATGCGTGGTGCACGCGTACAGGCGGTCTCCAGTGA
Organism: Legionella genomosp. 1; assembly: GCA_945862275.1. Lineage (GTDB taxonomy): Bacteria > Pseudomonadota > Gammaproteobacteria > Legionellales > Legionellaceae > DDPF01. The sequence continues at coordinate 5,197 of CAMAYA010000081.1, forward strand.
ATTAGGCGGTGAGCGCGTCGACATTGTGCAGTGGGATGATAATCCGGCGCAATTGGTTATCAATGCAATGGCGCCGGCTGACATTACCTCCATTGTTGTGGATGAAGATTCTCATACAATGGATTTGGCGGTGCACAAAGATCAGTTATCACAAGCCATTGGTCGCAATGGTCAAAACGTGCGTTTGGCCAGTCTGTTGACGGGTTGGACACTGAATGTGATGACGGTGGAAGAATTTGAAGGAAAAAGTCAGGAAGAATCGCTGAAAATAGTGAAGTTATTTACAACAGCACTCGGAATTGATGAAGAAATTGCATTGTTGTTGGTGGCAAATGGATTTTCATCCTTAGAGGAAATCGCTTACGTTCCTATTGATGAACTGCTAGCCATTGAAGATTTTGATGAAGATATCGTTGAAGAATTACGTAACCGTGCGAATGATACCTTGTTGACGCAGGCTTTGGCGTCTGGTGAGGAATTGGGAGGGCAAGCCGTGAGCTTGGCCTCCATGGAAGGGATTGCCCCGGAGCTCGTCAAGCAATTTGCATCTATCGGGATTCGAACGATGGATGATTTGGCAGAGCAATCCGTGGGCGAGCT
>CAMAYA010000082.1 GCA_945862275.1 Legionella genomosp. 1
GATAACGTTACACAGCACGGCATTGTGGTAGTGGATGAAAACGCCAGCTCGCATCATGGTAAATCTCAAATGACCGCCGTCACACCGAAAGAAATCTCCGGTGGAATAGCCTTGGGCGCGTTTATTGTCTTTGGATTGTTTTTCGTAAGCGCTTTTTCCAGCTGTTTAGGTGCACATTACGGCATGTCTTGTCGCGAAGAAAATTAAATCATCATTCACCACATTTAGCCCTCTAGGCTAAATGTGGTGATGACGTTGTCAATATGTTATCCTGTGCGTTAAATTCCCACTTCAGAATACAATTACCTATTATGAATATTAATTCAACAGCTTCTTTTTCAATACTGCCATTACATCAAACCTTACTAACCAATCTTGTGGCCTTAGGCTATGAGCAGATGACGCCTATTCAATCCCAAAGCCTGCCGCTCATGTTAAACGGCGCTGATGTCATTGCAAAAGCCCATACGGGTAGTGGGAAAACAGCAGCCTTTGGTTTGACCATTCTAAACAAATTAAAACTCGACCTTTTTTCCACACAAGCATTGGTATTATGCCCTACCCGCGAATTAGCGGAACAAGTCAGCCAAGCCATCCGCCAACTCGCACGCTTGATGCCGAATGTTAAAGTCGTCAACCTGTCCGGTGGCATGCCCATGAAACCGCAACTCGACTCCCTCAAATACGGCGCTCACATTGTTGTCGGCACGCCTGGACGCGTACAGAAGCACCTGGATAAAGCCTCTCTTGTTTTGAACCAACTCAGCATATTGGTGCTGGACGAAGCCGATAGAATGCTGGAAATGGGCTTTTTAGAAGCCATCCGATCGGTGGTTAAACATTGCCCTAAGCTCAGGCAGACATTGTTGTTTTCTGCAACGTATCCCGAAGACATCAAGCACATGTCTTATGCATTCATGCATAACCCCGCCGAAGTATTTATTGAACACGCGCCAGAGGTGCTAGACATTGAACAACGGTTTTATCAAGTGACGGATTGCAATAAATTCGCCGTGTTAACATCACTTTTAAAACACCACAATGCACGCTCAACCCTGATTTTTTGCAATACAAAGCAACAAACAACAGAAGTAGTTCATTTCCTAAAACAAGCCGGTTTCAGTGCAACGGCATTGAATGGCGACTTGGAACAAATAGACCGCGATGTAGCCATGATACTTTTCAGCCATGAAAGTTGTTCCATTTTAGTCGCAACAGATGTGGCAGCCCGCGGGCTTGATATTAAAGAGCTGCCCTTGGTGGTTAATTATGAACTGGCCTTTGAACGCGACACACACACCCATCGCATAGGGCGCACAGGACGCGCGGGAGAAAAAGGACTCGCCATTAGTTTAACCACAGCCGCTGATGGCATGCGCATTTGTGCGATTGAAGACTCGCAAACACAACCCATTGTTTGGGGAAACATCGCTGAATTAACCCACTCAAATCAACCTGCCAGCACACCTACGATGATCACCTTGTGCCTGGATTCCGGAAAAAAAGATAAAATACGGGCAGGCGATATTTTAGGCGCGTTAACGAAAGATGGCGGGTTACCCGCTGACGCCATTGGAAAAATAAATGTGTTACCCCTTAAATCGTATGTAGCCATTCATAAAAATCACGCCACACAAGCGTATCAATATTTTCAACGTGGCACATTAAAAGGGCGCCGAGTTAATGTGCGTAAAATGACGACTAGGGCATCATGACGAGTCGTTTTAAATCTTTCAATCCAAACGATTGCACTTTACATGCAACACGCATTGATATCTGGCAGTATCCATTGCACACCGAATACCCCGACGCGCGTACGTTGCTCAATCCAGATGAATTAACGCGCGCTGGACGTTATCATTTTGCCAAACATCAACGGCGTTTCACTGTAGCCCGATCAACACTGCGTGCTATTCTTGCTCGCTACAGCCACGTGCCTGCGCCGGATTTGGTGTTTGGATTAAATGAATATGGCAAGCCACAGCTCTTAAACATGCCGGCATTGCACTTTAATTTGAGTCACTCCGGCGAGCTAGCCCTGCTCGCCATTGGTTATGACTACCCACTGGGTGTGGATTTAGAGTTTTTTTCAGGTCGTCCGTATGAGGGGATTGGCAATCAAATGTTTTCCAACGTCGAAAACATGGCCCTTCACAGCACACAGGACGCGCTAAAACCCCTGGCTTTTTTTCACATGTGGGCACAAAAAGAAGCGTTCATTAAGGCCTGCGGCCTTGGGTTGTCCTACCCTACTCAAGCATTTGATGTCCCCACCCTGCCCACAACCAACCAAGCAATCTTTGATAACCTCCACAACCAAGCCTGGCAAATGGTTTCATTTATTCCCTACATTGCTTGTTGTGGGGCCCTCTGCCATCATCCTGTGGTTACGGATATTCGCTACCTCGTATTGAGTGATGCGGAGCACGAGCGAATGACATCATGATACCCCTCAATGAACAAACGGTTCGACAACATTTATCACCCCGCCCATGCGCCCTCCCCGTTCATTTTCACCTGCTTGCAACGGTTGATTCCACCAATCGTTTTTTAAAAGAAAGGCCGAAAACAAAAGCAATCGAAGTCTGTTGCGCTGAAACACAAACCCAAGGACGAGGTCGATTTGGTCGACATTGGCATTCGCCATTTGGAGAAAATATCTATTGTTCTATTCGACAACAGATTGATACAGATATTTATCAGCTGTCTGGATTAAGTTTGGTGGTTAGCATGGCTGTGTGGGCCGCATTAGGAGCCATTTCCAGAGATCATCATGTGCTGATTAAGTGGCCTAATGACCTACTTTGGCGAGATCAAAAATTATCAGGCAGTTTGATCGAGGTGATCTCAACCAGCCCGGGTGGTTACACAGATGTGGTGATAGGGATAGGTTTAAATGTAAATGGGGCCGTCCATGATGAGCCATTGATCGACAAACCTTGGTGTTCTTTATATGACATCACCGGCCAGCGTTATGATCGCAATATCCTTATTGCTCAGATCATCATTGAAGTAGAGCGACACATACAGCAATTAATCAGTCACGGATTTGCATCTTTTCTCCCCACTTGGCACCCCATTGATTATCTGTACCATCAATATATTACTGTATCGCAGCCTACTGGCACGCTCAGTGGTCTCGCACATGGCGTGAATGAGGCGGGATTGCTTGTTTTAATCGATGATGCAGGCACTGTGCATTATTTGTCGTCAGGAGACTCGTCTGTTCGAGGAGCCGGATAAAAAAACGTGGCCTCGTGCTTATTGTAAAACATATTTAAAATACGAGAGTTGGGTATGTCTTTAAATTTTTGTAAGGTAGATGGCTCTATTTTCCCTTGCAATTTGATAGTGAAAATCAATTGGGTGGCTTTACCGGATGCGATCCACTTCATGATCAGCGCGTAAGCACGGTCAGGGTAACATGCAATGTCTGACAAGACCCAATCATAGGTTTGATCTAATTTGGCTGGATCTAATGCAAAAGCGCTTTGTTGTAAAAAATGAACACCTGGTAATGCTGCAATGTTTGGCGCGAGTAACGCTTTATCGACAGCCGTAACAGACGTGCCCAGTGATTGCATCACGTATGTCCACCCGCCGGGTGATGCGCCTAAATCCATCGCGGTGTCGCCTGATTTAGGAAGCCGTCCCAACAGCGTGAAGGCCTCCCATAATTTCAAGTAAGCGCGATTGGGTGGATTTATTTTATCTTCAACAAAAAAACACTGACCAAAAGGCCATTTTTTTAACCGTTTAGCGCTATAAACCAATGTGTTTTGATCCAGAAGACAAAACGCACCGATGGGTGGAATGTCCGTTTCTATCGGAAAATGACGCTCAATCGATTTGTATTGGCGTAATTCTGCTTCAATCAGCCGAGATCGCCCAACGTGCGCAATCGGATGCAAATACCAAAATTTTCCGGCCTGCCGGAGGATTTTAACGGCTTGTGAAATAGATAGAAACGTAACAATTTCAGGTTCCAACCAAATGTCTTCTGCAAAACAAACATCGAGTATTCTAAATGAGGAAAAAATTAAATGTTCAACGATCTGCGAACCATTGCCTAATTCTTCGCACAATTCAGGAATATATTGCGGTTTGGCGACATAAACGGCCGCTATTTTTTTTGGCATGGCCATGAAAGAGACCTAACAGAATGGGCCTTCATATCACACTGCAGTCAGGAAAACCCAACTGCAGTGCCTGGACGACTATTTAAACGGGTTCTTCTTCCGTTTCAGTGCGTTCTTTTTCTTGCTGGATACGCAAATAAATTTCTTCACGATGAACAGACACATCTTTAGGTGCATTGATGCCTAAACGCACCTGATTGCCTTTCACACCCAATACCGTAATGTTTACATCATCACCAATTATTAATGTTTCACCAATACGCCGAGTTAAAATTAACATCACTACATCTCCCTAACATAGCGGTCACCCTTTTTTCCATAGAAGGTACCCATGGTGATTACAGCAACCACAGCTTGAATAAAAATAAATCAAATGAACTGCGTCAGTGATCATTCTACACGATGTTTCTTAACGAAACCTTAAGGAATATCAATATAAGCCATACAATCAACGGAAAAAATCAATCTGATTGACCTGCCTTAAACTGAAGCGCAATTATAACCAAAGGGAAGTATGCAATCAACAGCCCAATCAAGCCATCGATCCAACCTAAACCAACGAACAGAGCAAGCGGAAACAACCAGAGTATATTGATGATAAAGACAGCTAACGTAACCGGTAAATGCCGACCAAAACGTTTCGTTGCATGTTGATAAGCATGACTCCGATGCGCTTCATAAATTTTATCACCTAGAATTAAGCGATGAACCAGCGTAAAGGTGGCATCCACGATAAACACACCTAACAAAATAAGCCAACACCAAAAATAAGCCCTGTTAATCCCTGCCGCTTGAATGGACAATACCCCAAGAATAAACCCTAAACATCCACTGCCAACATCTCCCATGAAAATACGCGCAGGAGGGAAATTCCAAAACAAAAAACCCGCAACAGCAGCCGCCAGGATCAAAGGTAAAACCATTAAGCCCGGTGCACCACTAAACCAGTACACACAGGCGATAGACAGGCAAACACTCACGGCTTCAAGAGCGGCCATTCCATCAATGCCGTCCATGAAATTGTATAAATTCAATAACCAAATCAGATACAAAACGGCCAACCCATCGAGCAGCAGGTTCGCAGGCATCGCGTGCGTAAAAAGCACAATAGAGGGCATGCCACCTAACCAATACACCGCTGCTAGACAAGCCAAACAATGACCTAAAAACCGCCAATGCGCAGCAATGGGGTTGTGATCATCCAAAAATCCCAAGAGAGCAATGAACGCGCCCGCCCCCATAAACGCCAAACTCCCGGCCCAAGTAATCAAGCCCAAATGCGCCACAAACGGAATAGTTAATATAAACACGGTAACAAAAGCCAAACCCCCACCTCGTGGTGTGGGCACTGCATGCGAACTGCGATGATTAGGGTGATCCATGATGTTGCGAGCCAAGGCGTAATGTCGAACAGACCATGTGAGCATCCAAGAGATGGCAAACACGGCAATCAAAATATAAAACATACACGGGATCCCTTAAGGTAGCCCCTTTCCCGCAGGGCGAATTGTGCTGCATAATATCTATATGTTAGCATAAATATTTGCATCGTAATATTGTCATAATGATAGGGAAGCAACAATGGGTGCCGGACATGATCATACACATATAAATAC
>CAMAYA010000083.1 GCA_945862275.1 Legionella genomosp. 1
AACGCTTTGCGCGTTTTGGGTTACGGCTGCATCCGGATAAAACCAAGCTGGTGGATTTTCGACGCCCACGAGGTCAAAAAGACTCGACAGGTGGCGCAGAAAGAGAGGTCAAGGTGTTTGATTTTCTTGGCTTCACGCACTACTGGGCCAAATCGTTAAAGGGTAGATGGGTTATCAAACGCAAAACGTTCATACCGAGGAGCCGTATGCGCTAATGTGCGCACGTTCGGATCTGTGGGAGTTTACGGTGGGCGACCACCGTTCGCCACCCGGCCATTGGTTTTATAAGGACGGCACTCAGTCATGCCGTCACGAAAAGTTTCATGTTAACCCCTTTATTATTCCTGATACTTCTTTAGCGGCGAATGTTAAAAAAACTTGATATGTCCAGGATCGGTTGACATGTCATCTTTAGACTTACGTTGTCATTACGATACCACCGTAATACCCGCGCCAACATAATGCTCAATGCCTCCCGGTGCCAGGCTGGTGAGGCGCTGGCCAAATTCAATGTCGACGGCTGCTTTTGATCCCAGTTGATAAATCAGGCCAGCATCGCCCATAAAACCGCTTCCCAGATTTGGTCCTATTGTGCTCTGGCCAAATGCTTCAGCAAAAAGATAAAAGGTTGGTATGGGGGAATAAGCCAAGTTGAAGCTGGGATTGATACTGTTACACCGTTCTCCACCGAAAAGGCTTGGGGTTGTTAACGTGCTGCCGCCGACCATAAGCCCCACTGAAATGGCAGGCGTTAGGGCGTAAAGAGCAATTCCATTCAGGCTTGCTCCGGTGCCTTGACTACCAAAAACCTGGCTTCCTCCGGGAAGATTAACCAGGCCTTGAACGGATACGATCCAGTCATCTGTCGCGATCACCTCATGTTTGCCCCCGAGCGTGGTTGTACTAAATCCGGAAAGTGCCGGGGTTGATGTGCGGTTATAATTGGGCACTTGAACAAATACTTCGCTATGCGCGGGTAATCCCAAGCTTAATTGCGTTACTGGTGCATTTTGTAGTGTGCCTGCGGGGGTCAGCTGTTGGTATTGAAAACCTCCCTCGATCATCACTTTTGTATTGGGCACAACACAAGGGGTATCGGTTACGCTTCCTCTATCCGTGAGGCTCAGGATGGATGGGGCATAACATTGGTGATGTGATTCGGTGGCGAAACTCGCAGTGCATATAATTGAAAAAAGGGATGCATAATATAGTTTGTATAACATGGTGTTACCGGCTCCGTTAAGAAATAATAGCATAAAAGGCAAAGGGTCAGGGCTTGAACGTTGGCTGACCGTCGCGATCACAAAAATTGGCCGAAATTACTGCGCTTTGCAGCCAGCATTCCTGCAATGAGGATAAGATGGTGACAGGGTTTTTGCAATAAAAAGTGGAACCAAGGGTTTACATTACATTAACCATACCACTCATCCCTAGCTCCTCTCCGCTTTGTGCTAGCAGATTCGATTTGTCTTCACAGACGCATCTACGGTTTCCCGCGGTTACATTGTCCTCAGAGCTTCAGACCACCAGATTACTCCAGTCGCATGTCCGGGTAGGGAACTACTGACGGAACAGTAGGTTGCTTACAGCTGGCTGCCTGTCGCAACAGTTTGTTTAGCGACTTCGTGTCGCAGTTTAAAACGCCTATACCCAAATGCGACAGCAGTGACCGTCTTGGCCGAACCACTAGACAATTTGGACTATTTCCGTTTATTCTGACACCACTAACCGTTGAAAAGGAGTTGAACATGCCTAGGGAAACCTCACCCATAATTATTCGCATGATACAAGCGGATAGACAAGCCATTAACCGAATGATTAAACATAAGCGTGCTGAATTTGAATGTGTAATTAAAAGAGGCATCGTCTCTATGTTGAACGCCCAAGCCGAGCGCAGCCAATTGTCTGAGCAGCATGGTCAATACTTGGGTTTTCTTACTGCAGGCAATCAAACCAAGAAAAAACAGGTGGCTGCAACAGCAAATTCGCTTAAAGAGTCCACATCCTCAGCCCCTATGGGTTTGGGTAGCGCGGTTAGTTTAGCGGCCACAGGCGTTAGCGCCCTGGGCTCAGCTATCCTAGATAACGCGGAAATCAAACGCCAGCAAACAGACGCTGAAGAGCGACTTTTTTCAGCACAAATCCTACATTATGTATCGTCAAAAGATTATGAAGCCATTGCGCAGCAGGTAGCGAGTATTCTGAGTTATCGATTTCAGTTTTTACTATTTAGACTGGCCGCTGGCGAAAATGGTTATATCAAGCTAGCTAACTTTTTTGTCGCGTCAATGAAGACTTATGCTATTGCACGACTACGTGAATATAAGGGTGAGGAGGTTAAGGCCCTGATTGATGCAGCTATTCCCCCTTCTACAGACGCATTAAGCTACCGAGAGTGGCCACAAGTTGACTTGTGTAACTTCAAAATGAGCCTGATGCTCGGTGTGCGTAAAACGCTCGACCTAGATGAGGATGCCAATCAAATTCTGGAGCGCTGTGGTCCAGCTGTGCGCGCATTACTCGGCGGTTACCAACAAAAGGTTGACTCTTTTACTGGACAGGTTGTCAATTACAATCCGTATACTATTCTTGGTGCTTTAAATCACGCGCCCATTCTTAATCATGATGCAGGGATCATTTCTGGCTTAGAAACCAATCATCGCAAACAAGAAGCGCTTGATGGCAGCATGAAGTATCCCATGATTTTGTTAGGTCAAGGAGAAACCACTGCGGATTTAGGCGTCAACTTTGCGACAAAATCCATGGGTAAATTTCTGGATGAAGCCCATATTTTGGCTTTGCGTCGATTAGTTCCTGATTTTTTTGTATATGAAGTGAATTATGAGATTAGGGCTAAATCTAGCGCAGTCCAAACAATATCATTAAATGCAGCAGATTTGGTTTATCGTACAGAGAGTTACGAGTGCCCATGGACTGGGAAAAGAGAGATTATTCGCCAACAAAGAGTTTTGGGTCTTTATCAGGCTAGTCTAGGCGATATTGAATATGAGGAAGTAGTTGCTACGGAGCATCATGGGAAACTTAAAGCAATGGAAATTGCTAGTAATCTGTTTGATGTTAATGAGGCTAGAAAGGACGGTATTCAGGCCAAAACAGAGTCTGAGCAGGCGCAGATAGAGCTTCATTCAGCTGACATTACTACAGATGACCATTTTTATAAAAGGCTTAAAGCTGTAAAGTCAGCAAAGTATGCGGCTTTGGCTGTAAGTGAGATAATGGCTGGTGTGATAAAATCTAATGCTCCAACGGAGGATTGCTTTAAATTATCAATCGATATTATTGATACCGCTAGAGCCGCTCTTAATACAGCGCGTGACTTGCCGATAAAAGAAGCAAACATGCGCAAGCAGTTAACGATATTTTCTAGGCAAGCATTTCAATGTGCAGAAGCTGCATTTGAGTTGCAAGCTTTTTGTCAAGACAGTTGGCAAACGGTTGTAGAACTGATGAATGCAGCTGCAATGCCTGCGCTAAGCAAGACGTTGAATCAAAACGAAGAAATAGAGAGATCAAAAGCTCAAAGGTTGCTGCGCAACCAGATTGAAACCAGCTTAAACCGGTCATCGAAGCTTACAGAACAGGCAATAGCAATTGCTAATTATGGACAAGATGCCACTATAGAACTGCAACAAGCCGCTGTTTTAGAGGCTATGTATGTGGCCGCCAGTAGCTTCAGAGACGAGATTGACCATCCTGGGCCGAAAAATGATGTGCAGGCGCTGCTACAAATAATCGAGCTTTGCGTGCTTTACACGCAAAAAAATTATAATGACATTTGCTCTTCATTAGATACGGATGATTATTTCATAAATACAAACAATGATTGGCTCCAGAGTGTAAACCTGAGCGAGTTAAATTCAAGTCAAATCAAGGCAATCGTGCTAGCAACGGCCACAGCCACTCTTGAACAGGTTAAGAGTATATTAACCGAATCACAGTCTCTAGTAACCGAACTGAACTTATGGCAGTTATATATCAGTTTAGACCCCCAAGTAAAACAAAGAATTATTACTGCCAAAGACAACGCCGTTACAGCTAAAAATCTCAGTATATCTATATTAAGGAGTATTGAAGTCTCCCCTAAGAGTGAATTAAATATTGATAATGCTTACCTAGAGCGCGTGGCAGCAACAAATGAACTCAGCCGGCTGAGCTTTATATCGTGCACAAAAGAATCGACGAGCTCTATAGCCGAACTAAGCTCGCCGCTACAGATACAATTAGCTGAACTTCAGACACAGATCAGATATTTAGATCGTGCTGTTAAAATAAATCACTCCAAATTAGCAACTCAAGCCCATGATCGTCTGATCGAAACAACCAGTCAATTCTGTGGCGCCATGTCATTCAACAACATTATTAGTCAAGCTAGACTTGTCAGGCGAGCGTTTGATGCCGTTGAAAGTGCAGTTGCGGATGATTTTGAAGTAGTAAATTTATTCATCAGTCAGACTCAGCAGGCAATAGACGAGGCTAAACAAGCAGTACAAGCGATTGCGTGTATTGAAGGAAAATTGCTATATATGAAAAAAATATGCTTAGAAGAGACAGACTCAGACGAGAGTGTTTCAACGCAAAATAGCAATCTTGATAGTAGTGTTTTACACACTAGCGTTCATGTGAACGTACCGTTTGTTATAGACAAAAAATTAGACAATTTAATCAAAGGATTCAGTCAGCAATCAGCTGACGAAGAATCAGCTGATGTAGAAATAACCGAAGACGAAGAGATCGTTATACGAGCACTGAATCAAATTATTGACAGCTGTTCTGAGAGATCAAATCAAACTGTTATCAACGCAGAATGGATCAAGGCTACAGTTTTAACTAAGCTTCATTCTCTAAAAAAGGAAATGTCTCTAAATTCCGTCATTTGTCCGGTAAACAATTGGGGGATATGGATAGTTGCTGTCACGGTTCAATTTATCGTACAAACAGTAAATACCATGGAAGATGGGGCTCTCGACCAAACTGGCCTGGCAATAGCCGCAGGCGCTACGGTTAGGAAAATAGCCGGGCAAGTTTCCCCGGATTTAAAGGCTGCTACAGACATAGCGGTTTTAAGCATTAAGCAGGCTTGTCAAGATATTTATAACGCGCAACAAGTTCTATCAAAAAAATCAAGGGATCCAACTAACAAGACAATTCAAGCATGGAGCCTGGTCTCAAGTACATTGGCGTGGGCCGGTCGTCTTAATGCTACGGAACTGAAATGGTCACAAGAACAATCCGAACGTAGATGTCTACAAAGACAAGAAGAACTTAGGGCTATACAAGCTCAAGGTGCTGCAACTAGATCCCCCGTTAGGATCGCGTATACATTTATGTTGGCTTACAGCAACTCTAAGCTGTCAGACAAGAAGAAACTAATTGGGCAGTTAAATAAACTTCAAACGCCATTAAATGCATGCCAGAAAAAAATTTATCATCTGCAGCAAGCGAAGAAGAAAACTCCAGGTGTAGACAAACTAGTTGTTTTATATCAGAAGTTAACCCAACTAGTTGAGATTAAACGCGATCAATTAGAGCTCGAAAAAAATGACCTGGAAGTTTTACGCAAAAGTATTTTGGCACAGGGTCGGCGTATTTACTTTAATGAATTGAAGCGCAAATTACACGATCCGAACGCCCGTCATGTACGGCTGAAAGTATTAAATGCAGCGGCAGCCGAAAGAGGTCGCCAACAAGTGACGAAGCAATCAACGACAGTGTTGCCACTGGGATCAGCAAG
>CAMAYA010000084.1 GCA_945862275.1 Legionella genomosp. 1
TAATAAACGGGGAGATTTTTCAATGGCGAAGGAAAAATTCGAGCGTACAAAGCCGCATGTAAACGTTGGCACAATTGGCCACGTTGATCACGGCAAAACGACTTTGACAGCAGCAATCACAACCATCATGGCAAAGAAATATGGTGGCACCGCAAAAGCATACGATCAAATTGATGCGGCACCTGAAGAGCGCGCACGTGGCATCACAATTTCAACAGCTCACGTTGAATACGAGTCAGCAAACCGACATTATGCGCACGTGGATTGCCCAGGTCACGCGGATTATGTGAAAAACATGATTACCGGCGCGGCCCAAATGGACGGAGGAATATTGGTGGTGTCTGCTGCTGATGGCCCAATGCCACAAACGCGCGAACACATTTTGTTGTCTCGTCAGGTAGGCGTGCCATACCTTGTTGTTTATTTAAATAAAGCTGACATGGTTGATGATGCCGAGTTGTTAGAGCTGGTTGAAATGGAAGTGCGTGATTTATTGAGCTCTTATGATTTCCCTGGTGACGATACGCCAATCATTATTGGTTCTGCTTTAAAAGCATTGGAAGGTGATGCAAGTGAGATTGGTGTTCCATCAATCGAAAGGTTAGTTGAAGCGATGGATTCATATATTCCACAGCCTGTCCGTAATATTGACAAAAGCTTCTTGCTGCCTATTGAGGATGTTTTCTCTATTTCTGGACGCGGGACTGTTGTAACCGGCCGGATCGAGAGTGGAATTGTTAAAGTAGGGGAAGAAGTCGAGATAATTGGTATTCGTGATACGGTGAAATCCACTTGTACTGGTGTTGAGATGTTCCGTAAATTGCTGGATGAAGGTCGTGCTGGTGATAACGTAGGTGTATTGCTACGTGGAACCAAGCGGGATGATGTTGAACGGGGTCAAGTTTTAGCGAAGCCTGGTTCAATTAAGCCACACACGAAATTTGAAGCTGAAGTGTATGTGTTATCTAAAGATGAAGGCGGTCGACATACGCCATTTTTTAATGGATATCGTCCTCAGTTTTATTTTAGAACAACAGACGTAACTGGAACATGTGATTTACCAGAAGGCATTGAAATGGTTATGCCAGGGGATAATGTTCAGCTGGTTATCAACCTACATGCTCCTATTGCAATGGATGAAGGGTTGCGATTCGCAATTCGTGAAGGTGGCCGCACAGTAGGTGCTGGTGTTGTCGCAAAAATCATTGCTTAGTAAATAGCGGTACGACATGCTAGCATGTCGTACTAAAGTATAGGCCAGTAGCTCAATTGGCAGAGCGGCGGTCTCCAAAACCGCAGGTTGGGGGTTCGATTCCCTCCTGGCCTGCCAACTATCTGAAAAAAATGAAAAATAAAGAGATTTCCACAATTAAACTGCGTGAAGGAATGGCTTGGTTAGCCTTGGTTTTGATATCAGTCGCTGCAGTTGCCGGAAGCTACTTCTTTCATATTTCGGGGCCACTGAAGGCTCTGCTTTGGATTGGTTGGTTCGTCTTAACCCTTGTAAGTGGTTTTTTTACATCACAAGGGCAGCAAGTCTATTCTTTTTCGAAAGAAGCAAAAATTGAATTAGAAAAGGTCATTTGGCCCAGTCGCCAAGAGACGATACAGACTACATCAATCGTGATGATCATGGTTACGGTGACAGGATTTATTCTTTGGGGAATAGACTCGGGAATGATGTGGTCTATCGGCAAAATAACACACTTAGGTTGATATGACGGTGGAAGAGCAAAAATCCAAACAATGGTATGTTGTGCATGCTTATTCAGGTTATGAAGGCTTTGTTATGCGAGAAATAACATCGCGAGCGCTTCATCATCATCTCGAAAATAAGATCGGTGAAGTGGTTGTTCCTGCTGAAGATGTTGTTGAAATGAGAGCAGGACAAAAACGTAAAAGCACACGAAAATTCTTTCCTGGGTATGTGTTGGTTAACATGGTCATGGATGATGAAACTTGGCATATGGTCCGCGCAATTCCTAGGGTTTTGGGTTTTATTGGTGGAACAAGTCAAACGCCCACACCCATTTCAGATAAAGAAGCACAAGCGATCATGCAACGGGTTGAAGACGGTGTCATGAAGCCTCGGCCAAAAGTATTATTTGAACCAGGCGAAGTGATCCGTGTTAAAGAAGGCCCTTTTGTAGACTTTAATGGTGTTGTTGAAGAAGTTAATTTTGAAAAAAACCGCTTGCGAGTAGCCGTTTTAATTTTCGGCCGCTCAACACCGGTAGAATTAGAATTCAGTCAAGTTGAGAAAATATAATTTTGAGTAAAAGCAACTGGGGAATCAAAGTCATTCATTTTAAAATGAATAAAATGATGTTAGACCCAATAAGGAGTCGTAATGGCTAAAAAAGTAGAAGCGTATATTAAATTGCAAGTTCCAGCAGGAAAAGCAAACCCGAGCCCACCGATTGGACCAGCACTTGGACAACGTGGTCTTAATATTATGGAGTTTTGCAAGGCGTTCAATGCAGCAATACAGCATTTAGAGCCAGGACTTCCAACCCCGGTCGTGATCACCGCGTACTCTGATCGTAGTTTTACCTTTGTAACCAAAACAACACCTGCAGCGGTATTGTTGAAAAAGGCGGCTGGACTCAAGAGCGGGAGCGCTACGCCAAACACCAAGAAAGTTGCAACGCTTCAACGCGCTCAATTGGAAGAAATTGCAAAGACCAAAGAACCTGATTTAACCGCGAGCAGTTTGGCTGCCGCTGTTCGAAGCATCGCTGGTACTGCGCGAAGCATGGGTATTGTGGTCGAAGGTTTAGAGGGCGAATGAAAATGGGCACATTAAGTAAAAAACAAAAAAAGATTCAAGAAAAAGTGGCGTTTGGACAAATATTTAAAGCAACTGATGCCATTGAACTTCTTAAAACTTTCGCCAGCAGCAAATTTAGAGAAAGTTTGGATATCAGTGTCAATTTAGGTGTTGACCCACGAAAATCAGATCAAGTCGTGCGTTCTTCTACTAATTTGCCAAAAGGCACAGGTAAAACAGTGCGCGTCGCCGTTTTCGCTCAAGGTGAAAATGCAATTAAAGCCACAAACGCCGGTGCGGATTTGGTGGGTTTTGAAGATTTAGCAGACCAAATTAAAGCCGGGAAAATGGATTTTGATGTCGTTATTGCAACGCCAGATGCCATGCGTATTGTAGGTCAACTCGGTCAAATACTAGGACCAAGAGGGTTGATGCCTAATCCAAAAGTGGGTACCGTGACCATGAATGTGGAGGGGGCTGTAAAAGATGCGAAATCAGGTCAGGTTCGCTATCGTACAGATAAGAACGGGATTATTCATTGTACTGTTGGAAAGGCAGATTTTTCAGCGGAAGACTTGATTGAAAACATGTCTGCTTTATTAATTGATTTGAAAAAGGCAAAGCCTGCTTCATCTAAAGGTATCTACATAAAGAAAATCACCTTGTCGACAACAATGGGCCCTGGGCTACCAATTGAAATTGCGTCTATTCCCTTGTAGTTTTTGGGGAATGATTATAAAAATTCACGGCATAGACATCGGTTAAATGTCGTCGAAGACCGCAGGTGCATTTGCTTAATACCCTGCGCAGACGGTGAACCGGTTCAGTATTTGTCTGAAACGGACACCATAACGGTCAAATCCTTGTGATTTGCACAATGTAGGAGGTCAGTAACGTGACATTAACTTTAACTGCAAAGAAGGCTGTTGTTGAAGAAGTGACAGCGGTTGCTTCTAAGGCTATTTCGGCGGTTCTTGCTGACTATCGTGGTTTAACTGTTAATCAAATGACACAGCTTCGAGCAGCCGCTCGTAAATCTGATGTATATTTGCGCGTAGTGCCAAATACGCTCACACGCAGAGCATTTGAAAACACGGAATTTTCTTGCTTAAGCGATTTGCTCGTCGGGCCATTATTTGTAGCTTTATCTCTACAAGCGCCTGGTGATGCAGCACGTTTGCTCAAGGAGTATTCTAAAACATTCGATAAGCTTAAAATCAAGGCATTGTCTGTTAGTGGAAAAGTGTACGGCGTTGAACACCTTGACGCGGTTGCTAGCTTACCAACACGCAATGAAGCGATTGCGAAGCTTATGTATGTGATGAAGGCACCTATTGAGAAATTGGCTCGAACGCTTTCAGAACCTCATGCAAAAATGGTGCGAACCGTTGCTGCTATTAGAGATCAAAAAGCAGGTTAACCCATAGTCTTTAACATTAAATTATAACTTAGGAGCTAGAAATGGCTGTGTCAAAAAATGATATTCTTGAAACAATTTCTAACATGTCTGTTATGGACGTTGTTGAATTAATCGAAGCAATGGAAGAAAAATTCAATGTTTCTGCTGCTGCAGTATCTGTAGCTGCTGCAGGACCTGCTGCCGCTGCTGCTGTTGTTGAAGAGCAAACTGAATTTGATGTTATCCTGAAAAGCTTTGGCGAAAACAAAGTTGGCGTGATTAAGGTCGTTCGTACGCTGACGGGCCTTGGTTTGAAAGAAGCAAAAGATTTGGTTGAAGGCGCGCCTTCAACTGTGAAAGAAGCGGTTTCTAAAACTGATGCTGCTGACATCAAAAAACAGCTTGAAGAAGCTGGTGCTTCTGTCGACATTAAATAAGTTTACAATTCGTGTGTTATGACCCAGCCCTGTTTTCATGGCTGGGTTTACGTGTTTGAAGACATCAATAATTTATAGAGGAACCACCATGGCCGTATCAGTTGCTAAAATCAAATATTCGCATGCTGAGAAAAAACGATTTCGCAAGAGCTTTGGTAGGCAAGCTGAGGTGATGGAAATTCCAAATCTGCTTGAAATTCAGTTGAAATCCTATGACGATTTTTTAAAGATAGATGCCGATATTCAGGGCATTGAAAAAACAGGGTTGCACGCAGCATTCACTTCAGTATTTCCAATTAATAGTTTTTCAGGGAATGCACGGCTCGAGTATGTTAGCTATCGGCTCGGCGAGCCCGCTTTTGATGTACGCGAATGCAAATTAAGAGGGCTCACTTATTCGGCTCCATTGCGCGTTAAAATTCGTCTGGTCGTGCTAGACAAGGAAGCATCTGGTGATCCGAAGCCGGTAAAAGATATTCGCGAACAAGATGTTTTTATGGGCGAAATTCCTTTAATGACAGATGTTGGCACATTTGTAATCAATGGTACAGAGCGTGTTGTTGTGTCGCAATTACACCGTTCTCCTGGTGTAATTTTTGAACATGATCGGGGCAAAACCCACTCATCTGGTAAATTACTATATTCTGCTCGAATTATTCCGTACCGTGGATCTTGGCTTGATTTTGAATTTGATCCAAAAGATTGTGTGTTCGTCCGTATTGACCGACGTCGTAAATTGCCCGTTAGTATTTTATTGCGGTCGATAGGTTATGACACCGAAACGATTTTATCTGAATTTTTTGAATCCACATCCTGCCATCTTAAAAATGGTGAGTTTCATATTGATCTTATTCCCTCACGTTTACGGGGTGAAATCGCACTGTTTGATATTATTGTGCCTGCAACAGGTGAAGTCATTGTTGAACAAGGCCGCCGAATTACTGCTCGCCACATTAAAATGATGGAAAAGAGCAACATGCAAGATTTGATCGTCCCTCGTGATTATCTTGTTGGTAAAGTACTTGCAAAAGGCATTGTTGATACATTAACAGGCGAAGTGGTTTCCAATGCAAACGATGAAATTAGCAGTGAACTTCTGGATCGATTGCCTCAACAAGG
>CAMAYA010000085.1 GCA_945862275.1 Legionella genomosp. 1
ATTGCCGATGAGTTGTTAAATGACCCTAAAGAACAAGCAGAACACATGATGCTGGTTGATTTGGCTCGTAATGATTTAGGTGCCGTTTGTAAGCCAGGTAGCATAAACATTCAAGAATTACTTTGCATAAAACATTTCTCTCATGTTAGTCATATTACGTCCGTTATCACGGGTCAGTTACGTGAAGACAAAGATGCATTCGATGCATTAGCCGCTGCATTTCCAGCAGGAACATTAAGTGGTGCTCCAAAAATTCGCGCAATGCAGATCATTGATGAATTAGAAACATCAAAACGTGGCATGTATGGTGGAACCATTTGCCGTATCGATTATCAAGGCAATCTGGATAGCTGCATTGCTATTCGAATGGCTGTGTTGGAGGATGGTATGGCTACTGTACGCGCAGGGGCAGGCATTGTTTATGACTCTAACCCTCAATCTGAAGCAAATGAAACGCGCCAAAAAGCGCAATCATTATTAGACGCGATAGCGCTTGCAGAGGAGTCTTGCCATGCTGCTGATTATTGATAACTACGATAGTTTTACTTACAATTTGTATCAATGTGTCGCGCAACTTCACCCGGATACACGCGTCATTCGAAATGACCGCATCTCCGTCAATGAAATAAAACAATTACAACCGTCGGGTATTATTTTATCACCAGGCCCAGGGCGTCCTGAACAAGCGGGTATTTGCATTGAGCTCTTGCGGGCTTTAGACACGTCAACACCACCGCTGTTAGGCGTATGTCTTGGTCATCAGGCGATTGTGGTGGCCTTTGGAGGACAGGTTGTTCAAGCGCCCGAGATTGTTCACGGTAAACATGAACTTATCTTCCACAAAAATGAAGGGTTATATCAACAATTGCCCATACCGTTTCAAGCAGGTCGTTATCATTCGTTAATGGCAGATAGAGACACAATACCCGCCTCGTTGCTTATTGATTCAGAAAATGCCGCCGGATTAATTATGGGCGTACGTCATATCGAATTACCTATATTTGGCGTGCAATTTCATCCAGAATCTATTTTGACGCCAGACGGGCATCGGTTGTTGCAAAATTTTGTACATCAATGTGATATGAGGTAGGTATGCCACTACAAAACAGCCTTGAGCAGTTAATGAAACGACAAAATCTGGATAGGACCACGATCCAGGAGGCATTGCACGCAATGCTAGATTCCGACGCTAATCCTGCCCAAACGGCCGCCTTTTTAGCCCTTTTACGTTCAAAGGGTGAGACCGCGGATGAGTTAGCCAGCATGATTGCCTATTTGCAACAAAGCATGGTTCCCCTGTCTACCCATCATAAAGTATTGGATATTGTGGGTACGGGTGGCGATGCTGCGCATACCGTGAATATTTCGACGGGTAGTGCAATTCTTGCGGCAAGTTGCGGTATTAAAATTGTGAAACACGGGAATCGAGCCGTGTCTTCCTTGGCCGGCAGTGCCGACGTACTGGAAGCACTGGGCATCATCATTGATTTATCACCTGAGAAAATCTGTGCCAACATTGATAATGTAGGCATCGGATTTTGTTTTGGGCCTAATTTTCATCCCGCTTTAAGTCAATTACGTACCATTCGTAAACAACTTCATATTCCAACAACCTTCAATTTATTAGGCCCTTTATTGAACCCAGCGCATCCATCGCATCATTTGTTGGGTGTGTTCGATGAATCGTTACTTTTACCGATGGCCTATGCACTAAAACAAATGGGTACCGATCGCTCGTTGATTGTTTATGGATGTGGTCTTGATGAGCTAAGTTGCATTGGACCCGCAAAATTGATTGAAGTAACTCAAACTGACGTTAAAGAATACATGCTTGACCCAAAGCAATTTGGCTTGGCACGCTGCACTATCACTGATTTACGCGGTGGCGATGCGAAAACCAATGCACAACTATTATTAACGGTGTTTTCACCAAAGTCGGCTAAAAAACACCAGGCTATTGGTGATACACTCATATTAAATGCAGCGGTAGCACTTTACCTCTATGGACTTCATTCATCAATAGCGGACGCAATCGAGCATGCACGTGATAATTTACTGAATGGTTCTGCGTTAAACTTATTAAATAACTGGATTGAATGCTCCCATGACTAATCGACTTGAGCCCATTATCGTACAAAAAAAACGTGAAGTAGATGCATTAAAAGCATTACTCACAGCGCAACCAACGCACGATATTGCACAGATTTTACAGGGAAAAAAAAGATATACGGGCATAAAAAACTTTAAACAAGCACTCCGTCTATCAACGCTTGCATTGATTGCTGAAATCAAGCGTAAGTCACCTAGTAAAGGACAACTTGCAGCCATTCAAGATCCCACCGTATTGGCTACGGCTTATGTCGATGGGGGCGCAAATGCTCTCTCAATCCTCACGGATGAATGTTTTTTTGGCGGCTCATTAGCTGATTTAACACACGTTGCAACCTTATTACGCGATAAGCCCAATCCCATTTTGCGAAAAGATTTTATTATTGATGAAGTCCAAATTGCTGAAGCGATTTCAGCCGGCGCGGATGCCATTTTATGTATCGTTGCGGTGCTTGGATCGAGAACAAAGGCAATACTGAATGCGGCTCAAACCATGGGCATTCAAGCGCTCGTGGAGGTTCACGATCACCATGAGCTCGATATTGCTATAGCCAGTGGTGCTGAGATTATTGGGATCAATAATCGTGATCTCACTACATTCGAGATCGATACAGAACAAGCGCTGCGGTTGGTTGAGATGATCCCTCAACACATTATACGTGTTGCAGAATCAGGTATTGTTGAACCTAAACTTGCTCAAACCTATTATCATGCAGGCTTTGATGCCGTGCTGATTGGTGAAGCCTTGGTCAAATCAAATCAGCCTGGTGTGTTTATTGAAGCCTGCAAATATGCTTAAGAGCACGTCCATTAAAATTTGCGGCATCCGAACGCCCGAGATGGCTCAGTTTGCAGCGCTTGCCGGCGCACATTTTATTGGGATCGTTTTTCATCCAGCGTCTAAGCGCTGCGTTTGTCTTGATAAAGCCATACTAATTTCTGCCGCCGCCCGCGCGCACAATGCAATACCCGTTGCTGTTGTTGTCGATCACACGGCTTCACAAATGAAAGCACTGTGTGAAGCCACGCAAATTCAGGTAATACAATTGCACGGACGTATCGCAAAGCAACAGCATCATTTACTCCCTTCAACGTACCAGCGTATCTATGTGCGCCCTGTTGCACCCAATGGGGCGGTTAGCGATGCGACGGATGATGGATTGACTTACTGCGATCCAGCGCGTGATTATTTGCTGTTTGATAATGCAGAAGCAGGCAAAGGCAAACCCTTTAATTGGGATGCGTTTAACCCGGAAAAAAGCCCTTTTAAAATAGGTTTTGCCGGCGGCTTAACGCCTGATAACGTGGGCGCGGCAATAAAAAAATTTAGCCCTGCTTTCGTTGATGTATCAGGTGGTGTAGAAAATACCGCTGGTGAAAAAGATAAAGTACTCATCCAACAATTTATAGGAGTAGTCCATGAACAAACCTGGCCGTTACGGTGAGTTTGGTGGTACGTATATGCCCGAAGTAATGATGGCTCCCATTGGTGAGCTGACGACGGCATGGAACAACATAAAATCGAACAAACTCTTTCGTCAATCACTGACGGATTTGTTAAAAAATTACGCGGGTCGACCAACACCGTTAACAGAAATATCACGATTTGCAAAAGCCATCGGGTGCTCAAATGAAGGGCCTCGCATCTTTCTAAAACGTGAAGATTTACTTCATACCGGCGCGCACAAATTAAATAACGCGCTGGGGCAATGCTTATTAGCGAAAACCATGGGAAAAACGCGCATCATTGCCGAAACAGGTGCAGGACAACATGGTGTTGCTACAGCGGCGGCGTGTGCCTACTTGGGATTAGATTGCGTGGTCTATATGGGCAGTGTTGATGTTAAGCGGCAAGAGCCCAATGTTATGCGAATGCGTCTTATGGGGGCCACTGTAGTGCCCGTGCCCAATGGATCGGCCACTTTAAAAGATGCCGTCAATGAAGCTTTACGTGACTGGTCGGCTTCATTCGATACGACCTATTATTGTTTAGGCTCAGCACTAGGACCACATCCATACCCGGAAATGGTCGCTGAATTTCAATCCGTCATTGGTGACGAATGTGAAAAACAATGCAAGGCTCTCTTTGGAGCACATCCTGACGTGGTTATTGCCTGTGTTGGTGGAGGGTCAAATGCGATTGGTATTTTTTCAGCGTTTTTAGCGAATGAAAAAGTTCGATTAATTGGTGTGGAAGCCGGTGGGCATGGTACACAAGTTGGGGAGCACGCTGCACGATTTCAAGCACTAACGCCTGGCGTATTGCATGGATGTTATACTTATGTCCTTCAGGATGAGCATGGTCAAATTGCATCCACATCCTCAATTTCTGCCGGTCTGGATTACCCAGCCGTTGGCCCACAGCACGCAGAATTATATGCAAGTAAACGAGCAGACTATGTAGCGGCCAGTGATTCGGAAGCACTCACAGCGCTTGAATTGCTTGCGCGCACAGAGGGCATTATTTGCGCATTAGAGTCAGCTCATGCTTTAGCGTATTTAATCGATATTGCACCCTCATTACCAACCGGGCAACGTATCGTTGTCAATCTTTCAGGTCGTGGTGATAAGGATTTACCACAAATTATTGAACACATGAAGGTGAAACCATGAATGGTATTCAGCGAATTCAACAGAGTTTTACACACCATCAATCATTTATTGCCTATCTAACGGCTGGGGATGGCGGAATTCAACGAACATTAGATGCATCACTTGCGTTAATTGCGGGTGGTGTCAATATGCTGGAAATTGGTGTTCCTTTTTCTGATCCCATTGCAGATGGACCTGTCATCCAACGGGCAGCCTCGAGGGCTTTAGCCAAAGGTACGACACTACAAGACGTATTATGGTTGGCCGTGCAAATCCGCAAACACAGCGCTATCCCGCTCATTTTATTTAGTTATCTGAATCCTGTTTTAGCCGCATTGGATGGATCTTTTTTTCAAGAAGCGAAAGACGCGGGAATTGATGGGGCATTGATTGTTGATTGTCCGATAGAAGAATCTGCCGTGTTTCATCAAACGTGCCTAGCCCAACAAATGGCGCCGATTTATGTTATTACACCATCAACCCCTGCGGCACGAATACAACGTATTGATCAATACGGTGAGGGATTTTTATATTACGCCTGTCGAAAAGGAACAACCGGTATGCAATCAGCATTACCATCGGATTTTTCAGAAAGAATGCAGCAGATTAAATCATTAACTCATTTACCAGTAGTTACCGGATTCGGTATCTCAACAGCCGAGGCTGCAAAATCGGTTCTACAGTATGCAGATGGCGTGGTCGTAGGCTCACTTTTTGTTAAAGCAATGGAAGATGGGGCGAGTCCTCATGTTTTGGAAATGATTGCGAGTCGCATTAATCCATTGAGAGGCTCAAAATGAATCAACATGGTTGGCAGTATTTTTTAGATTTGTGCATGGCCGCCGAAGATAAAGATATCCTATCTGAGTTATTCGGTCTTTTATTAACCGCCGAAGAGCGATCAGACATGGAAACACGTTGCCTAATTGTCAAAGGCCTTCTTGAGCAAGAAAAAACACAGCGGCAAATGTCCGATGAATTGCATGTGA
>CAMAYA010000086.1 GCA_945862275.1 Legionella genomosp. 1
AAATGAAAACAAACGCGCCCCACTTGATGCCAGGCCGGCAGGTAACGCTTTAAAAAACCGGTCACCCCTTCGGTATTGGAAGCAATGCGCTCACGACACCAGGCATCAAATGACAACCAAATTGATGCCAATAAGGCCGTTGTCAGGTATTCACTACCAGGCATGGGTGGTATTTTTAACAGCCATTCTTGCAGTATCGTTTCATCGGGCGGAGGAATCAAGTCAACGTGTTGTTGCACGTTAGACGCTTGATGACAAAGCAACGCGGCATACAGGGCCATGTAGTTTCGCCAGTATTTCATTGCCAATGACCAACGGTCATTTATTGTTGAGGTCAATAATTGCAGCAAGCCCTGCTCTTGGGATTGCAAAAAGGCGTTAATCATGGGCGCATCATGAACATCGGCATGGGGATTAACCACATCCAAATGATAAGCAATATGCAACGATCCGGATGGTGCCAATATTAATCTGGCAATGGATTTCATGTCTTGTTCCATGGATGATTTCTTTTTAGATGCGGGTTGAAACCATGCAGTATAACAAAGTCATCACAACGCGCACGACGTTAGAGGCTTTCTTTGATCTTCTCAACATCTTCGCGTGCCAAGCCCGTGCTTTTCATTACTATATCTACTTCAATATCATATTCTAGCATGCTTTTAGCAATTCGATGTGTAGCCATCTCTTCTCCCTCAGCCTTGCCTTCAGCCTTGCCTTCAGTTTTGCCTTCCGCCTTGCCTTCAGTGTATTTATCAATCATCAACGTTTTTTCACGGCTAACTTGATCCCAGTAAGACTCATATACGGTTAGTTCTGATGGTGTATAAGCTGATTCTTTCGAAAGCGTTATTGCTTCTGCAATCTCTGGTACATCGAGCAGCTCTTTTGAAACATCGGTAGTTTTTTCATCAATTTCACGCAAAAACCGTAGCCATAAAAGTCTTAATCGCTTCTCATTAGAGGACTGGACAGGGAACTTAGGTAGCTCAATGAAAATAAGCTGCAAATGGTCGATGATTTCACCTTCATCAGATCCCTTTTTAATCAATTGATAGTGGTGATACCACTCAGGAATTGTTTTTTCATAAATTTCAGCAACAAGTCCCAAGCCATAAACGGGTTGAAGGAGATTGAAATCCTTGCCTTTCCCAAGTTGTTTAACATAAGCTCGACTAGCACCGAATAACAATCGCTGTCTAAAACTGTCTGTCCAATTCATTTGCATTTCAACAATGAAAACGCGCCCTTGATTATCCTTGCATTTGACATCAGCAATCGTTCGTTTGAATTCAGGGATCTCTGGCACTTGTTCTGTTGGCAAGTATGACAGATCAACAATGAGTTGATTGGATTCCAACGGCAAAACGGCATTTAAAAAACTAATTAATAAATGCGGGTGGTCGCCAAATATTTTTTTAAAGACGATGTCCGCTTTTGGATCAAGGTATTGTGACATAATGTTTCATCTCAGTGATGGTTCTTCAAATCCTGCCATACTAAAGTCTATTATCTTAGGATTGATAGGGCCGGTCAATAAATATAAAACATGCTTTGTCTTGGCGTTAATGAAAGGCTAAATAATTTATTCAGGCCATTGAGTCATATGAAATTAAAAATCCGTTCGGCGGGAATTCTCCTTAGGTCTGGTTAATTCTCTAATCAGACTTAACGGAAAATAGTTTATACATTGTTTTTAGTGTGACCAGGTGCTACACTTAGACATGAATAGAGAAGATACACGTAAACGAGCATTTAAGACCTCTTGGTTTTCCAAGGTGGCTAAAAAGGCAAGAATTAAAGATTCAGATCTTTGCGAAGTAATTCAGCAGGTGATTGATGGTCAGGCGGTGGATTTAGGCGGTGGGGTTTTTAAAAAACGCCTGAATGATAATAAACACCGTTCTATTATCCTTGCTAAAGGAGGTTGTTATTGGATCTATGAGTATATGTTTGCAAAAAAAGATCTTGACAACATTGAAGATAATGAGTTGGCTGATTTTCGAAAGCTTGCAAAATTATATTCGGAATTATCCACAAATCAAATGGACCAATTGGTGAAGGACAAATCATTAATAGAGATATGCCATGAACAATAAAAGTAAATTCAAAAGCGATGCTTTCGAGGCTATCCATTCTTCAGCATCTGCATTATTGAAAATTGGGGCTATCAATAAAGAAACCATGCGTAATTTCGATGATTCCTGTCTTATTACTATACCAGATATGAACCCATCACAAATTAAAAAAATTAGAGAAAAAAACCACGTAAGTCAGCCAATTTTTGCTAGGTACTTAAACACTAGTGAATCGACAATACAAAAATGGGAATCGGGTTCAAAGCATCCTAGTGGCATGGCTCTTAAATTGCTAGCAATGGTGCAAAAATATGGTTTGCAGATTCTTGCTTAAACGGTAGGGCGGTAACCGTGGTGCGCTAATTCAACACTAAGCCTCCAAATAATCAGTGATCCGCATGGCGTCTTTTTTTGTCATACAGGATAGGCAGGTAAAACTGACCTTAAAAAATGTATTTGTAGGCTATTTACAATAATCAAGGATTCCCCTAGACTCGACTTAGACATCATCGAAAATGTGGAGAGGGATTTTAAGCGGTGACGGTCAATCCATCGATGGTCAGCAAAACACGGAGCGTTGTAAGTTGTGATGTATCAATCCGGTCAGTGGTATCTAGTGCAATGCAAACCTCGAGAAAGCTTTCGGGCCGAATTGCATTTAATCAATCAAAACTACACGTGTTTTCACCCAACCTATCCGATTAAACGAAAAGTAGCCGGTCGCATGCAGGTGAACATTGCCCCTTTATTCCCGCATTATTTGTTTGTTCTATTAAGTGAAACAGACAACTGGTCTGCCATTCGCTCAACACGCGGTGTCAGCCGAATGGTTCGATTTAATGGCAAGCCTGCCCGTCTTGATCATCACCTGATCGAACAATTGCAACGACACTGTGCCCGGTTAAATGGCGAAGCGCCAGAGCCCATTTATAAAATTGGCGACCGGGTTATCGTGACCGATGGTTGCTTTAAAGAATTAGAGGCCGTCGTGAAGGCCACCAGTGGCGAAGAACGTGTTACGTTATTATTGAATTTGTTTAACCGACCGCAGTATGTCGAGTTACCCGTGGATGCGGTTGCAGTAGTCGGGTAGTTATCGGAAGTTTTGATGGAAATAGATTATTGGACGCACCTGTTCTTTGGAAATTGACAAAATGAAATCCAAGGGCGGTAGCGTGCCTGACGTGGAAATATTTCACTCACTTCAAAACAGGAGAATTTTGTGCAAGAATATTTTCAGCTTCAACGCATTAAACAATTAAATCAGGCCATTGATCTTGGATTACGCCAACTAAATGCAGGAAACAAGATTCCTTCTAGTGACGTTTATACTCGAATGATAAAAAAAATATCCAATTTGGATAAGGGTGTTAATTGATATCCATGACATTAAATACAGACCATTTAAAACGCTGCATCGAAACGTTACGGCAATCTATCTCTTTATTGATGCAACAAAAACCAGACACCCTTGAATATGAAATTTTTCGAAACGCCACTATAAAAGGCTACGAGCTCACATTAGAAACGGCCGGAACCTTACTAAAAAAAGCCCTGAAACCTTACTTTGCAAACCCAAAAGACGTCGACCAACTGGTATTTAAAGACATTTTCAGGCATGGCGCTAAACACGGTCTGCTCACGATTGAAGAAACAAAACGCTGGTTTATCTACCGCGATAATCGCAACAACACCGCACATGATTATGGCGTGGGGTTTGCCGAAGAAACGCTAAAACTGCTGCCAAAATTTGTAGAAGATGCACAACGGCTTAAAGAATCACTCGATCATGCCACATCTTAATTTAAGCCCGAATGATTTAGCAGAAGTGAAAGCTATTTTAAAGCAGCATGTGCCAGAACGAGAAGTCTGGGCTTATGGCAGCCGAGTGAATGGCAAGGGCCATGACGCCAGTGATTTAGATCTGGTGATACGTAATCCAAGTGAACTACAAAATCCCATCGAAAACCTAGCTGAATTAAAGCAAGCGTTTATTGACAGTAATTTGCCTTTTTTGGTGGATCTAATGGATTGGTCTGGTCTGCCTCTGCATTTTCGTGAAGAAATAAAAAAACGACATGTTTTAGTTGGGTTACAAAAATAGACAGATAACGGCTTCTTAAGGACAAGATGCAATATGAATCTAAATAGCAATGCCCCCCACACTTTTTCTAAAATATCAATCATTGGATTAGGATACATCGGTCTGCCCACGGCTGCTGTATTAGCGTCTAGAAAAATACACGTGGTCGGTGTCGATGTGAATCAAACAGCCGTAGACAGCATCAACCGCGGTGAGGTGCATTTTAAAGAGCCAGAATTAGATATCGTCGTGCAAGCCGTGGTATCGCAAGGCTATTTGCGTGCAACGCTACAAGCAGAACCTGCCGATGCCTTTTTAATTGCAGTGCCTACGCCGTTTAAAGAAAATCACCAGCCTGATTTAAGTCACATAAAAGCCGCTAGTCAATCGATTGCCCACGTTTTGCAGAAGGGCAACCTGGTGATCCTTGAATCTACATCCCCCGTCGGTGCAACCGAACAAATGGCCACTTGGCTGGCAGACGCGCGCCCAGATCTGACTTTCCCTCAATCGAATGGCGATCAGTCTGACATTCGTATCGCTCACTGTCCCGAGCGGGTTCTGCCAGGACAGGTGCTACGTGAATTGGTACAAAACGACCGAGTGATTGGTGGCATGACACCAACGTGCTCCGCGAAAGCTGTGCAACTCTACAAATTATTCGTCGAAGGCGAATGCATTGTGACCCAGGTTCGTACGGCCGAAATGTGTAAACTAACTGAAAACAGCTTTCGCGATGTGAATATTGCCTTTGCCAATGAATTATCCATTATCTGTGACAAACTCGACATCAACGTCTGGGAATTAATCCAACTAGCCAACCGCCACCCACGCGTCAACATTCTACAACCAGGCCCTGGCGTTGGCGGTCACTGCATTGCAGTGGACCCTTGGTTTATCGTTAGCAGTGTTCCGGAAGAGGCAAAATTAATTGCTACAGCAAGACAAGTAAACGACAGCAAACCAGCATGGGTTGTTAACAAAGTGAAGTCTGCTGTAGCAGAATTTTTGATTAAAAATCCAGTTAAAACCGCGCGCGATGTGACGATTACCTGTTGTGGCTTAACCTTCAAAGCAGATATTGATGACCTACGCCAAAGCCCAGCACTAGCCATAACACGCGAGATTGCGCTATATCACTCCGGCCATGTTTTGGTTGTTGAGCCGAATATCAAAACACTGCCGTCTGATTTATTGGGCTTGGCAGAGTTATGTGGCATTGAAGATGCCTTAGCAGAAACGGATATTGTGCTCATCCTTGTTGATCATCAATCATTTAGAGATCTGCCTTTTACGTTTCAAAATAAATATATAACGGTTGATATCCGTGGAATGTACCATGTGAATAAGCATAGCAACCTATAAAAGGTGGAAGCCCCCGTGAAAGTCCATATTACTTTATTTTCCATATGGATGCATAGCCGGTGAGTCTATTGAACTTACACTGCCTCCTGTAATCTATGCGTTGCCTGGCATTTCAACAAGCATATATTTTGAC
>CAMAYA010000087.1 GCA_945862275.1 Legionella genomosp. 1
ATCGTGGGGATTTTTCATGGATTTTGCTTGGCTTTTGTTGATAAAAATTACACTCAATTAACGACCAACGCCACAAATTATTCTAAATATTTTGACGCGAATTGGTCCATGTCGATGAACTGTATATATGGGTTATTCCCCATCATTGGCATGGTTGAAGGAGGGGATCAGCAAGGTGCTCAGCATGCATTGCAATCGCTTCGTAAAGAGACCAATTCGTTAAAAAATCCGCTGTTAATCGCGGTTTATGCGATGATTGGCTACATGACCAATAAAGAATTTATTCAAAAAAATCACGGCGTTTTCTACCAAGTCTTGCACACGAGCATTGAAAGCCATCAGGGGCTTGCCGTTCATGTGTTCTATGAGTTATTCAGTCAGCTAGTGCGCTGTCAGGTTGAGGCCAATGCTTTTCTAGATACCAGCCCCATTCGATTGCGCCTGCTGGAGTTGATTCATGTCAAAGACAATTGGGAATACAGTTTTCAGGCGCTGGAAGGGTTATTGATTGACACGGCTAAAGGCATGAATATTCCTGCCAGCAGCAAGCGATTGATGTGGCTGATTGATCCCATTCGGCAAAGGGTGGATGTCATTGAACAAAGCATGGGTAAATCAGGAAAGTGGAGTTGTGGGCGAAGCATCAGCTTAGAAAAATTAAAACACCACCATATGGATACGCGGTTCGAGTATTTAAGCACGCACGATAAACGCGTGATCAATGGCATAATGGAAGAAAGTGATGGTTGGCGCGGATCTTATTATTCTTTTGAGCCTTATCCCACTTTGTTGGCATTAGTAGGGCATCCGCATGTGGCGCACCATGACAACCGAAATGTTGCCATTGAGCTGGTATTGGGTGAGCCCGAATTGCATATTGAAGAAAACAAACAAGGATTTCACTTAAGCCTGTCTCATTTTTTATCAGAGCCGGGTCTGATTGTCGAACCGGAAAGCCTGAACAAATATACATTGATTGATATTTCATCGGCATTTGTTAGCATTGGGCGTGTGCTCACACCAAAAGGTTTGTCGGTTCCAACGGCGGCGAAAGACAAGATTTTAAGCGTCATCCAGCACGCCAAGCGAGACATTAAAATTCATGTGGATATCAAAGACATTGATATCCCTGAAATAGCGGGCGATTCAGCGCCGTGTATTCAATTGTTGCCTGTGAAGGAGGGCGTAAAAGCGACATTGTGGGTCAAACCACAAGCCAATCAGGGGGCCTATTTTAAAATCGCTGAGGGAAAAGAAACGTTTATGACCTTGGTGTCAGAACAAGGTACTGACGTTCGAACACGTATTCATCGTGATTTTTCAGCTGAAAAGAGCCATCAAAAAAAATTACTAAAGGCATGCCCTAGCCTGTCTCATCACGAATACGATATAGGGGAATACGAGATCGAGTCACCCGAAGACGTGCTGGAAATATTGTCTGAATTGCAGCACTATGCTTCAGCAGAACCACTGACCATTGAATGGCCGCAAGGGCAGTCATTTAAGATCAAGCAGCGCGTGAGTGCGATGGATATGGCATTAAAGATTACATCCGACCACAATTGGTTTGGATACGATGGAAGCATGACTTTGCATGATGGCGAGGTGTTGGGTATGCAAGAGCTGCTTGAATCATTGGATACGCGTGCATTTGGGCGGTTTGTGCGCTTAGGCAATGGCGAATTTATCGAATTGACCAGCCAGTTAAAAAAACAGCTGCATTTATTGCATGCGTTGTCTGATAACCAAAAAATCAATCCGCTCGGGGCGCAAGTGCTGTCCGACATTGTCGCTCAGGTCGAAAACACTACTTTTGATGCAGGGTGGACCGCGCACTTAAAAAAAATCAAAACCATGCGATTGCATGCACCTAAAGTTCCGTCTACGCTGCAAGCCACACTTCGGGATTACCAAATCGAAGGCTTTCAATATTTATCTCGCCTTACGCATTGGGGGATTGGCGCATGCTTGGCCGATGACATGGGTTTGGGAAAAACGGTTCAAACCATTGCGTTGCTGCTGGAGCGCGCAAAACAAGGCCCATCCTTGGTGGTCGCTCCCACATCAGTTTGTTTTAACTGGATGGAGGAGCTCAATAAATTCGCGCCCACGTTAACAGTCTATGACTTGCGTACCCAAGCGCGTGCCGCGTTGGTGGAGAAGGCCACGTCGTTTGACGTGGTGATTTGCAGCTATGGTTTACTGCAACACAATGAGAGCCTGTTGGCTGAAAAGCAGTGGGAAACCATTGTGCTGGACGAGGCGCAGGCCATTAAAAACGCCCACACGCAGCGTTGGAAAACGGTGATGAAGTTAAAAGGCAAAAGTCGCATTGCCTTATCCGGTACGCCGATTGAAAACCATTTGGGCGAGTTATGGAGTATTTTCAGCTTTATTAACCCCGGCTTATTGGGGGCTGTGAAATCCTTTCAAACGAAATATTCCATTCCGATTGAAACAAATCAAGCGCCCGATAAAATCCATGCCTTGCGAGCGTTGGTGCAGCCTTATATTTTACGGCGCATTAAATCAGAGGTGCTAACGGAACTGCCGCCTAAAACCGAACAAACGATTCATGTAGAACAAACCGAGGAAGAAGCGACATTCTATGAGGCCCTACGCCGAACAGCAGAAGAGCGCATGGCGCATTTCATGGCTGAAAACAATCGCATTAGCGTGTTGGCTGAAATTACAAAATTGAGACAAGCCTGTTGTGACAGTTCACTCGTTGATGCGTCCGTTGTTATTGAAAATAGCAAGCTCAATGCATTCATTGAAACACTTAAAAACATTATTGAAAATGGCCACAAGGCCTTGGTTTTTAGTCAATATGTCTCGTTTTTAACAATTGTCAGAAAACGCATGGCGGATGAAAATATTGT
Organism: Legionella genomosp. 1; assembly: GCA_945862275.1. Lineage (GTDB taxonomy): Bacteria > Pseudomonadota > Gammaproteobacteria > Legionellales > Legionellaceae > DDPF01. The sequence continues at coordinate 2,883 of CAMAYA010000087.1, forward strand.
TTATCAATATCTGGATGGTTCAACTTCACCGGCTAATCGCAAAAAATCCGTTGATGCGTTTCAATCTGGAGAGGGCGATGTATTTTTATTGAGTTTAAAAGCGGGCGGCAGCGGGTTGAATTTGACAGCGGCAGATTATGTGATTCACTTGGATCCTTGGTGGAACCCAGCGGTTGAAGATCAGGCGTCTGATAGGGCGCATCGCATTGGTCAAGAACGCCCTGTGACAATTTATCGTTTTGTGATGCGAAATACCATTGAAGAGAAAATCATTGGCTTGCATGAGCACAAGCGAAATTTAGCCAATGAGTTGTTGAGTGGGCATGGGATTAGTGGGAAATTGTCTAATGATGATTTAATGAATTTGATTAGTAATAGTCACGGGCTTTAACAAGCATTACGGAGTGAAATCGTGTCATTATTTATCGGATTGATGTCCGGCACCAGCATGGATGGGATTGACGCAGCCTTGGTGGATGTGAGCACCAACACCCTGATTGCAGGGATCACGCGCCCTTACAGCGAAGCGGCAGAACAATTGCTGCGTGCCGTGCTACAGGGTGAAAAAACCGGTCTTCACGTGTTAAGCCAATTAAATACGGTGTTGGGCCGCGAGTTTGCTCTTGCCGTTCATCAGGTGTTGGAGCAGGCACAAGTACCGCCTGAACAGGTCCTTGCCATTGGCAGCCATGGCCAAACGATATGCCATGATGCGGAAGCGGATATTCCATATACAGTGCAATTGGGTTGTGCGCATACGATTGCTGAAGCAACCGGTATTTCAGTGGTGGCTGATTTCAGAACGCGAGATATGGTATTGGGCGGGCAGGGCGCACCGTTTGCGCCACTATATCATCAAGCCTTGTTCGCATCCTTAGAGACACCTATGGCCGTGGTGAATGTAGGTGGCATTGCCAATGTCACTTTTCTTGCGCCAAGCGTGCGCGTCAGTGGTTATGATACGGGCCCTGGCAACGCGTTGATGGATGCTTGGGCACAGAAACATTTAGGACGTCCGTATGATAAAAATGGTGCGTGGGCAGCGACTGGTCATGTGATTGAGCCGTTATTGGCCGCGCTATTAAATGATGATTATTTTAGTCTGCCTGCACCGAAAAGCATTGATAAGGCCTATTTTTCAGAATACTGGCTGGCCTCTTACCTTTTACCTGATTTTGAGGCACATGATATCCAAGCGACCTTGGTCGCGTTAACGGCGATAACGATTGAGCACGCCATTCAGGCCAGCAACTTAAATCCTACCCGCGTCGCTGTGTGTGGTGGCGGGGTTCATAATGGGGCATTAATGGATGCCATTCGCGCCCGACTGCCTGGGTTGCCGGTAGATAGTACGGCGGTTCTTGGAGTAAGCCCTGATTTCTTGGAAGCCATGATGTTTGCGTGGTTTGCAGATAAAACATTAAACCATGTCCCGCTCGATTTAACGCGTATCACTGGCGCTAGACATCCCTCCATCTTCGGCGCCATTTATCCGGTGGGATAAAAGGAGAACATTATGCAAGAAAAAAGTGAATTCCACATGATGGTTGGTTTGCCATAGGCGCGCTTGTTTACAGGCCTCCTCTAAGACCCAAGTGCCAATGTAAGAAATAAGCCCCATTTCTTCCAAAAAAGGAATAAAATCAACGGGCGAGACGAGCCCAAGGACTGGGCTATTCCAGCGAAGCAACGCCTCGACTGCCATCACACGAAGGGTTTTGCTGTCGAATAATGGTTGGTAGGCAATATAGAATTCATGGCGTTCCAGTGCGGTATGCAATTGTTCCCGAAGTGTATTTTCGCATCTTGTGGATAAAGACTGACTCCAGTGCTGACTGTGATGGATATTTTATTTTGATTCATCGGGAAGGTGCACGTTACCGTTTGTATTATTTTTTGAACGCGCCCCTCAACACTCCGGCATGTTAACCGCTAACCCGCCCAGGGATGTTTCTTTGTAAATACTTTTCATATCCATGCCGGTTTGTTTCATGGTTTTGATGACTTTATCGAGGGATATTTTATGCTGGCCATCGCCAATCAAGGCCATGCGTGACGCGTTTACTGCTTTCACAGCACCCATTGCATTGCGTTCAATGCAAGGAATTTGAACGAGTCCCATGACCGGATCGCATGTCATGCCCAAATGGTGTTCCATGGCGATTTCAGCCGCATTTTCGATTTGATCAATTGTGCCACCTAGTACAGCGGTTAGTCCAGCTGCTGCCATGGATGATGCAACGCCTACTTCGCCTTGACAACCCACTTCAGCACCTGAAATCGACGCCCCTTTTTTATAAAGAATGCCAATGGCTGCAGAGGTTAGAAAATAGGTGAAAATATCTTCATCTAGAAATTTTTCGTGTGCATCCTGGCAATATTTAAGGACAGCAGGAATAATACCTGCCGCTCCATTGGTAGGAGCGGTGACAATGCGCCCACCGGCTGCATTCTCTTCATTGACAGCCATGGCATAAAGATTTAGGCGGTTCATGATGTCGGAGCGCTCGTAAATACTGGGCACGCATTTGTTTTCGATTATTTTGTTATGCAAGTCTGGTGCGCGGCGTTTCAATTCTAATCCGCCGGGTAGAATGCCTGGATGGTGGCAGCCACTGTCAATGCAATCCATCATGACTTTTGAAATGCTTAAAATCCCTTCGTGAATGACCTGGGTATCACGCCAAGCTCGTTCATTTTCCATCATTAGTTCAGCAATAGACAGGCTGTTTTGTTTACAAA
>CAMAYA010000088.1 GCA_945862275.1 Legionella genomosp. 1
AGTCGTGGGCACGCATTTAGATATTCTCAACCAGGCCGAAACCCCACCGTTTCTTCCAGATGAACACCAGATAGTCAATGAAGATTTGCGTTACCGTTATCGGTACCTTGATTTGCGCCGCCGCGAAATGCAAAATAAATTGAAATTGCGGCATCATCTCACGCAATGCATTCGAACGTATTTAAATGCCCACGATTTTCTGGACATTGAAACCCCCATGTTGACCAAAGCCACCCCGGAAGGCGCGCGTGATTACCTGGTGCCATCGCGTGTGCATCCAGGTGAATTCTATGCTCTCCCCCAATCTCCGCAGCTGTTTAAGCAGTTGTTGATGATGTCAGGCTTTGATAAATATTACCAAATTGTACGTTGTTTTCGTGACGAGGATTTGCGAGCAGATCGCCAGCCTGAATTCACCCAGCTTGATATTGAAATGGCCTTTATTGATGAATCTGTGATTTTAAATCTCATTGAAGGCCTGTTAAAAATTGTTTTTCGCGAAATTCTTAACGTTGAATTACCAGAAACGTTGCCGCGCATGGCCTATGCAGAAGCGATGCGTCGTTTTGGTAGCGACAAGCCCGATTTACGAAATCCTTTGGAGCTGGTTGATATTGCTGACCTCGTGCGTGATTGTGATTTCAAGGTCTTTGCAATGGCTGCCAATGATCCGTCTGGCCGCGTGGCTGCTTTGAAATTGCCGCAAGGTTGTACGTTGAGCCGAAAACAATTGGATGACTATGGTCAATTTGTCGGGATCTATGGTGCCAAAGGACTCGCATATATCAAAATCAATGACAGAACGCGGGGCTTAGAAGGGCTTCAATCGCCTATTTTGAAATTCTTGTCTGAACAACATATCAATGCCATTCTTGACCGGCTTGATGCTCAAACCGGAGACGTGGTATTTTTTGGTGCGGACAAAGAAAAAGTAGTGAATGAGTCCTTAGGTGCACTCAGGATTAAGTTAGGCCAGGATTGCAAGTTACTGGAAGCCGGTTGGCGCTTGGTCTGGATCATTGATTGGCCGATGTTTGAGCGTGGCGACGGCGCTCATTTGCAGGCGGTGCATCATCCGTTTACAGCGCCTAAAGAATTATCAATCGAGTCTTTACGCAGCAACCCAACGGGTATGTTGGCGAAGGCATATGACATTGTCATCAATGGGTATGAAATTGGGGGTGGGTCCATCCGCATTCATCAACCTAAAATGCAAGAGACCGTGTTTGATTTATTGGGGATTGCTGCGGTTGAGGCACAAGAGAAATTTGGCTTTTTGCTCGATGCGCTTCAATATGGTTGCCCTCCGCACGGCGGGATTGCATTAGGCATTGATCGACTGGCCATGCTGCTGACGGGGTCCAGTTCCATTCGGGATGTGATTGCGTTTCCCAAAACCCAATCGGCATCGTGTCTCTTAACGAGTGCGCCGGCTTCTGTAGGTGATGCTCAGTTGACTGAATTAGGGATACGTCTTGCACCGACGATACCGGCAAAATAAATTACAGGGCAGGTCTTGCATTGGACGGCGTTGGGTAGCGTTTTGTTTGCTGTCGATTTTTATTCATGCACCTTGTGCCGCGCCGTATGATGACAGTGCCGACACGCTGAACGCTTATTTAGCGCAAGAAAAAATTAGCATATTGAGCAGCAATGATGATCTGAAATTATTGTCCTCTTCTATTGCGCCCATAACGCCTATCTCCTTGGCACAAGCGAAGCAGCAAAACACAACCATGCAGGCTTTGATTCGAGCCAAAATTGCGAGCCTAGGGGACTTTCTTAGCGCTCAACGCGAAGAACAACACAACTTTACGGGTCGTTTGAAAAAATTACAGCAATTGCCTTTGGCAAAATCACAAGACAGCCGCCTGCTGGAAGCGCGAACGAATAGTATTCACGCAAGGCTCACGGAGATCGATAAAACCATTGGATTGATTAATGAAAATATTGTGCTGGCAACGGCCTATGAAACAACGCTTCAAGTAGAACAAAGCCGATTGGATCTGTTACAGGCTAATTTAGCTGAACAAAAACAGTTGGACCAACTGCGAGAAAAAATCCAAGCGTTAAAACGCACGCGTAACGCGTTATACCAACAAAACATTGCCCATCAGAAAGAAAGCAAATCAAACATTCCTTTTGCACAACGTTTAAATGAAGAGGCGCGGCTGCTGCTGAACAATCAAGCCATCATTCTGCTCCAGCATCAAATCATTGGGCTCGTCTTGCAAAAAAAACTTATTTCGGCGGATTATCTTTTGTTGAAAAAGCAGGATGTGAGTGCCATTGAATCCGCGACGGATAGCTATAAGGTAGGTATTAAACAATTGTCAGAAATTGAAAAATCACTCAAGAAAATGCTGGCGTTGTTGGATAGTGAGCGTACGTTTTTTTCCCATGGCCCGTTAAAAGAGAAATTTTTAAGCATTCGAAAAATCGCTACTTCACGCCTGAATGATGTGCGCCTTGAGCGGGATGTGCTGAAAAAAAACCTTGAAAAAAAACAGGCACAATTAAACCGGAAATTGGGTTCTCGTAAACATTTAGCGGAATACCATTTTAACAGTTGGCCGATGATCACCAGTCAATTATTGCAGATTCCAACACAGCTTTATAATTACATGAAATTATTGGCATTAAAAACAACGGATAATTATCTACGGCAATTGCCTTGGTCAGCCGCATTTCTATGGGGAAGTTTGGGATTGATTTTGTTGGCTGCCAGCACATTAGGGCGCAGTTTACGTGCAGTTGTACAAGGAAAAGAGCGCTCAAATATATCCGGCCATCTTTATGACGGTGTCTTGATTTTATTGTATCGCAATATTCCGCACCTTGCGGTGGCGGCTATGCTCATGGTTGCCTTTTTTCTGAATCAGGTGGTGTTTGCCAATTATCAGTTCTTATTCAATGTGTGGTTGGTGTGGCTTACGTTTCGTAATTTAATTTTGATAGCACGCCTCATGTTTTTAGAACGCATTAGCGACGCCTCTGGCCGAGATGTGAAATTGTATTACCGTTTGCAATGGCTCTTGCTGATGGGAGGGTGGAGCACCGCATTGATGATTGTGAGTCATCAGTTGCCGTTGTCTTTATTGCTTCAGGATATTTTTAACCGCTTGTTTATGTTGTTTTTATTGGCCGTGTCATGCGTGGCATGGAAAAGCAAAGACATGATCCCTTATCTATTGTGGCCGTTGTTGAAAACCAAAAAACGTTACTTGCGAAATGCGATTTCGTTGTTGGTCGAGTTGATCCCGCTTACCCTTTTGACCACTGCCATGATTGGTTTGGTGGGGTATATTGATCTCGCATGGACCATGAGCCGGTATCAGGCGTATTTGTTGTTGGTGCTGACCACCTATGTTTTGTTGCGAGGCGTGTTGTTGGATGCACTGGAACTGATGTCCAAATGGATGATTGCATCGTTGCACAATGGTTGGTTATGGATCGAGGTTATCTTAAAACCGTGTGATGCTATTTTACGCGTGGCCTTGGTGTTTTTGGCCGTGGTGGTCTTGTTTCAAGGGTTTGGTTGGTCGGCCGATTCGCATGTGGTGCTTGCTTTGCGTCAAATGGGGCACTATCCCTTAGTCAATTTATCAGGCGCGCACATCACGCTCTTTAGCGCGTTGGCGTTTGTGGCACTTCTTTTTGTCTTTATTTGGTTTGCAAAATGGACGCGCGAATTTTGCTATCGCTGGTTATACCGTCAAGTGAGCGATCCTGGCGTCCGCAACAGCCTTTCGGTTTTTACACAATACGCCGTTGTTTTGTCGGGTGGATTAATCACGCTCCGCGTATTGGGGATTGATTTCACGGGCATGGCCATTGTGTTTGGTGGATTGGCTGTCGGGATGGGGTTTGGATTGCGCGATTTCGCGAGCAACATCGTGGGCGGTATCATGTTGTTGATTGAGCGGCCTGTGCGTGAGGGCGACTTAATTACCGTGGGCGAGCATGAAGGGCGTGTTGCACACATTGGGATACGCGCGATGCGGGTGTCTTCCTGGGACAACATGGAGGTGCTCATTCCAAATGCCGAAACATTCAGCAAGCCATTTACCAATTGGACGCTTCAAGACAACATTGTAAGAACAGTCGTGCCCATTAAAGTCAGCCGTGCCGATGATCCGGGGATGGTTCAGCGGTTGATTTTAGATGTTTTGGTGATTATCCCAGAAGTATTAAGTGTGCCGGAACCCCAAGTCTTGCTAAAACAAATTGACGATGTCTTGATTGAATTTGAACTCCGTTACTTTATCAACGTGCAAAGCCACACGCGGTTTGAAGTTCGGTCAAACGTATTATTTGCCATCATGGCACAATTTAAAGCCGCAGGTGTGAAATCGCCCATTCCGTCCCTTAGTGTAGAGTTAAATGAGCCCGCCCGACATGATGCCATTAAAGATACCACCTCCGATCAGTGAAACGGAGCTCTTGGACCGAGCGCAGGCGATTGAAGGATTAAGCTTCGCACAATTGGCAAGCCTACTGCAGGTGTGCGTTCCAGAGCATGCAGCACAGCGAAAGGGGTGGGCAGGGCAGGCGATAGAGTGGGCGCTGGGGGCAAATGCGGGGAGTCGCGCTGAACCTGACTTTTATGATCTCGGCATTGAACTCAAAACCGTGCCTATTAATCATTTAGGAAAGCCCGCAGAATCAACGTTTGTGACCACGATTCCATTGCTGACCATTCATCAGCAAACGTGGCAAACATCCACTTGTTATGCCAAATTGAAACGGGTGTTGTGGGTGCCGATTGAGGGCGATGTTCGCGTTCCTTTTTTGCATCGGCGGATTGGGGGTGCTTTGTTGTGGTCACCTAGTGTTGATGAGCAAGCCGTGCTGGCGCAAGATTGGTCTGAGCTCTCATTGATGATTGGCACAGGCAAACTTTCCGGAATTCATGCGAACATGGGTGACTATTTACAAGTCAGGCCAAAGGCGGCGAATGCTAAATCGCTTTGCTACGGGTATGATGATATGGGGAATAAAATCCTAACGCTGCCCCGCGGGTTCTATTTGCGCAGTCGTTTTACCGACACCTTATTGATGGGATAAATACATGCACTTACATATCTTAGGATTAAGCGGCACCTTCATGAGCGCTTTGGCTTTACTGGCAAGGGAGTCCGGGTTTCAGGTTACGGGCAGTGATGCCCATTGTTACCCACCCGTGAGTGACTTACTGACCGCGAAGGGGATCACATGGACCGACGGTTATGAAGATGATACACAAGCGTTAAAAGCGGACTGTGTCATTGTAGGCAATGCGATGAAGCGTGGCATGCCGGTCATTGAATCGGTTCTTGAGGCGGGTATTGCCTATACCTCCGGGCCGCAATGGTTGGCTGAGCACATTTTGCCGCATCGTCGCGTATTAGCCGTAGCAGGAACGCACGGGAAAACCACGACCACCTCGATGCTTGCGTTTATATTGAGTCA
>CAMAYA010000089.1 GCA_945862275.1 Legionella genomosp. 1
TTTATCGGTTTTCAAGAAAAATGACAGGCTTTGACTTGCAGTCTGATACAGGTAATTTTCGTCTGCTGCATCGAAGCGTCGTGGATTCTTTAAAAAAAATGAAGGAAAGCAATCGCCATTTGATCATGATGTTTGCTTATGTGGGGTATAAAACCGCAAGCATTGACTATCATTGCCCACCACGGACGGCCGGTGTTAGCAAATATAATCTGCGTAAATTAATTAATTTGTCTTTGGATTCTATTATTGGATTCTCTGCACGCCCGCTTCGAACCATGGCTTGTTTTTCAGTGTTCATCAGCATCGTGATGATGCTTTATGCAGGTTTTATTTTGATTCAAAAGTTATTCACACATCAACAATTGGCGGATGGTATTGCGTCCGTTATTTTTTTGATTTCGGGTTTGTTTTCTATTTTGTTTTTATTTTTGGCTATTATCTCAGAATATATCAGTCGAATTCTTATCGAAACGAAAAATCGTCCTTTGTATAATATTAAACAAGACATTACGCATGAGTCGATTGCTAAACATGGATAAGCGCATCATCCTTTGTGCGGATGATTATGGGCAAAATGAAGCGATTTCTGAAGGCATTCTCACATTGGCGCGGAGTGCCCGGATTAATGCATTGAGTTGCATAGTGAATGTGCCGTATTGGGTCGAGGCATCCCAGGCCTTACGCGACATAAGATCATCAACTTATATAGGTCTACATCTTAATTTGACCGATGGCGCGTCATTCGAATCATTGTCTGCGTTGATTAAAAAGGCGTATTTGAAACAGCTGAATGTGCAGGCGATTGCGGCTGAAATAGAAAGCCAAATCAATGCGTTTGTGCACGCAATGGATGCCTATCCTGATTTTATTGATGGCCATCAACATGTTCATCAGTTGCCCGTTGTACGTGATGCATTGCTGTTGGTTTATAAACGAATGGGATTGCAGGCTTTCATTCGTAACACCACGAACGGATGGCATGATCTATGGTCTTTGCACGGTTTTCCTAAACGTCCATTGATTGCATTATTGGGTGGTATTGTGCTGCGCCGTGCGTTGGTAAAACAGAGGATAGCCTGCAATTTAAGTTTTTCAGGAATTTATCCGTTTCATCAATCACCCCTTTATCGCCGTCATTTCAACCAATTTTTAACTCAAATTCACGATGGCGGGCTTATTATGTGCCATCCAGGGGATCCTTCCGACGACTTAAGCGATCCGCTGTCGCCTTATCGTCATCACGAATTGAACTATTTTCTCAGTGATGCATTTTTAAGTGATTTAAAGACGTCATCCACTCAATTGCGCTGCAAAGGAATGTAATGGAACCTATTTTAAACAAACAGTTTTGTATGCGCGCACGTATTGTGTTGTTGTTTCTTCTTGCCAGCCGGCTGCTGGCGATGTGGTTGATTCCGCTGAATGATTCCACTGAGGCGCGGTATGGTGAAATTGCTCGCATCATGCTAGAGACTGGGGATTGGATTACGCCCATGCAAGCCGTAGGCGTGCCCTTTTGGGCCAAGCCGCCCCTGTCTACATGGGCTTCAGCATCATCGATGTGGCTATTCGGGGTGAATGCATTTGCCGCACGATTGCCTAGCTTGCTGCTGTCCTTCGGAATTTTGTGTATGGTTTGGGATGTGGCTAAAAAACGAAGTGGGGCGCATACAGCTTGGGTTTCAGTTTTAATATTGGCGGGTAGTTTATTTTTCTTCCTGGATGCAGGCACGGTAATGACCGATCCTGCGTTGTTGTTTTGTACCACGTTGAGTTTGATTGCATTTTGGCACGCCGTTGTGAATCAACAGAAATCATGGGGATATCTTTTTTTTGTCGGATTAGGTCTAGGCCTGCTTGCTAAAGGGCCTATCGCACTGGTTTTGACGGGTATGCCTATTTTTGTTTGGGTGTTAAGGCATAACCGATGGCGTGCTTTATGGCAGTGTTTGCCTTGGATCATCGGTGGGTTGCTGATGTTGTTGATAGCATTGCCCTGGTATGTGCTGGCAGAAATCAAAACGCCAGGTTTTATTAATTATTTTATCGTCGGCGAACATTTCCATCGGTTCATCGATCCCGGCTGGGGCGGGGATAAATATGGGTTTGCACACAAAGCCCACTACGGCATGATTTGGGTATACGCGGTGTTGGGATTTTTACCTTGGACTGTCTTAAGTTTGATTGGATTGGCTCGCCGCATGAAAAATATCCCTTCATTATTTAAAGACAACGATGGCTGGGTAGGTTACTTGTTGGCTTGCATATTGATGCCATTGGTGTTTTTTACGCTCTCTGGCAATATTATTTATCCTTATGTGTTTCCTATTCTGCCTTTTCTAGCCTTGTTGTTTTCAGATGTTTTAACGCGCATGGAACGCAAAGAACCCAAGCTTCAGACGGAAACTCGCTTGCTTGCCCTTGCATCCATTTCAGGGGTTATTTTTCTGATGGTGACGACGTTATTTGTATTCATGCCCGAATGGGTGGCTAAATCACAATATCGCGTAGTGGCGGCTTATCAAAAGGCCGCTTTAACGAATGCGAGTCGATTGATTTTTTGGGCACAAAAAACAGATTTTTCAGCCCAGTTTTATTCAGCAGGGCGTGCAATGGCTACACTGGATTCGAATGAGCTACGCCATTTGTTGTCGAATGCGCTAGATAATTACGTGGCGATCCCTTCAAATCAACAGGCAATGATTCCAGATGATTTAAAGGAACATTTGGTCCCTATTATTACGATTAAAGTATTAAAAGACACGTTAACATTATACCGATCATAGGGGGTATTTGATTGTATTTGGCGGAGAGAGAGGGATTCGAACCCTCGATACGTTGCCGTATACACACTTTCCAGGCGTGCGCCTTCAGCCGCTCGGCCACCTCTCCAAGTGCTGAAGGATATACTTGAATGATGAATAAATCAATGATATCAGGGTGGAAGACTTAATAAATTCTGTAAAATCGTATATGCTTAAGTAAAGTCAACCAGGATGGCTATCTCATGTACCGATTATTTCTGCTGTTGTTTGGGGCGTGTTTGTGTTTGCAGGTTCATGCGTTCCCCTGTTTTATTACCTTGGTGAAAGACAATTGTTGGACTGATTATGATGTGGATGTCACGGTCATCAATGTCTTGAACGAAAAAGTATTGGCAACGATTAATATACCGAAGGGAGAATCATGGGTTCGTCATGAGCTGGTCTGCGAGCCGAAGCAAACCGTCATGTTTAGAGCTGTTTTTTCACCTGTTTTCTGGGAAAGTGATGCCAAGAAGGTTTATTTTGCTAAACGATATTGGTCATTTCCTGAGAAAATAGATAAAGGTGCTGGGGCTTGGAACATGAATATTTGTTTTACACAGCATTTTGCAGCGGTTCCTCTCCCGCCAGAGGGATCTGGGCGCTGTGCATGTGATATGGCCAGTATTCCTCCCATTAAACCACGTTAAGGGGTATTTTATTGATTTCCTTAAGAAACCAAATTGGCCAGATGTTGATCATCGGTTTCTCGGGCCATGAATTAAAGGACGACAGCCCCGTTGTGACATGGTTGCATCAGGATGGACTGGGTGGTGTGCTGCTTTTTGATGTTGATTTGCAAGCGAAGACACAGGGTAAAAATCTACAAAATAAACTTCAAATCAAACAATTAAATCATGATTTACAGCAGCATTCTGTCATGGCTGGCAATTCGTTTCCTTTATTGATTGCTGTGGATTATGAGGGTGGAGCCGTTGATCGCCTGGCAAAGATTTCGGGTTGCATAACAACCATGAAAGCCTGTGATCAAGCCGATTTGACAGAAGAGGCGTTTCAGATTGAAGTGGGAGAAATGGCTTCTACTTTAAAAGAATTAGGGTTTAATTTAAATTTTGCACCGGTGGTTGATCTTGATTTAAATGATAAGCAGGGCATTATTGGGACGCTAGGACGCAGTTTTTCTGAAGATCCTGGCGTAGTGGCACGGGTGGCTCAAGCATTTGTAGATGTCTTTCGGCAGCAGGGTATTCTTTGTGCCTATAAACACTTTCCAGGGCATGGTAGTGCCCTGGGTGATACGCATTTGGGGTTCGTGGACGTGACCGATAGCTATCAAGAAAGGGAGTTGGAACCCTATGTCAAGCTTTTGGACAACATGGAATGGCCCGTGATGGTGATGACTGCTCATGTGGTGAATCGCATGTTGGATAAAACCGGTTTACCTGCGACCTTGTCTTACCCCATTTTAACCGAGCTGTTGCGCCACCAATTAGGGTTTGATGGCGTCATTGTGAGCGATGATTTGCAAATGCAAGCCATTAGCCATCATTACACCATCGATGAGGCGCTCACGCTCACCATCAATGCGGGTGCTGACATGCTGATTTTTGGCAATCAATGGGACACGATTACCGCGACCGAGGTGATAGACCGGATTGAACAATTGGTTTTATCTGGCGTCATTCTGCGTGCACGGATAGATGAAGCGTATCAGCGAATTTGTTATTTGAAGGAAGCATTGCAGTACAAGCCTTACAATTGACAGTATTTTTAGTTAGAATTCATGCATTGCACTTTGTTTGAAAATGTATGATTAGCGTCGTTATTATTGCTAAAAATGAAGCCCGAAACATTCGCCGTTGTTTAGACTCTGTTCGTTGGGCAGATGAGCTGATTGTGCTTGATTCGGGCAGCATGGATGATACCATTGCCATTGCGAAAGAATTCACAACCCGCGTTTTTTCAACCGATTGGCAGGGTTATGGTGTTCAGAAACAGCGTGCGCTGACGCATGCGTCCAGTGATTGGGTTTTGAACCTGGATGCCGATGAGTCGATTGATGAGGCTTTGTATCGTGAAATTCTGGCCGCGATGTTAGTAGGCAATGTAGATGCGTATCGTATTCCCATTCAGATGTTTTTTTATGGCAAACCGTTGCGGTTTTCATCCAGCCCCGATCGCCATATTCGGCTTTTTAAACGCGATGGTGCGCGTTTCAGTGATGACATTGTCCATGAAAAAATCCAGCTTCCTGCTGCGGCAAGAGTGGGGCAGTTGAAACACAGTATTCAGCACCATTCATTTCAAGATATTAGCCATGCGTTATATAAAATAAACCGGTATTCCTCCTATAGCGCAAAAATTCGGATAAAAGACCATAAAACATCCTGTTTTTCTAAAACAATGGCCAGGACGATATGGATGTTTTTTCGTTGTTATTTTTTGCAGGGCGGCTTTTTAGATGGCAAGATTGGTTTTTTGTTTGCTGTGTTTAGCGCACAAGGCTCGTTTTATCGTGGTATGAAGCAGCTTTATCCTGATTATGAGATTGATAAATTACCTTAAAGCGAGGATTCAATATGCGTTCAATGATCGCTAAATTATCGTTTAGTGCTGGGTCCATTCAAACGTGGGTTGCCTTCTTTTTAGCAGCGTCACTGTTTGCCATTCCACTGA
>CAMAYA010000090.1 GCA_945862275.1 Legionella genomosp. 1
CGATGACCTGCTTTCTCATCTAAAATGCGCCGAATGTAGCGCGCCAGCGGTATTTTTTCCAGCAGTCTTTGTGCAAAAAGGGGTTTGCGTTCTTGTAGGTCGGCCTCTGAAAATTGTTGGCCCAGGCTGCTTAAATGAACATCTCCTTCGAGAATTTCTGCAAACCCCAGTACTTCTAATGTTTCAAGAATAGGAAACAAATCATCCACGTTCATCATGAGCTCGTCGGCCAGCTCCGGCAAATCGATTCGGTCTTCAAATGATTTCATGGTTTCGATTAGACCGGACAATTCGGAGGGTTCTACATCCGGCAATCGATAGCCTAAACCAATTTGACGCTCGCGGGAGGCATGGCGCGTTTTTCCTCGAGATCCACTGATCATGTGGGTGTAGATGGTATCGACTAGATCACGAAATTCAGGCGACTCGGCATTTCGGGGTTGTGGCAGCGTGACGTGCAGATCTGCACGAATATGGCCCGGATCGCTGCCTAGAATGACAATGCGATCAGCCATCATGAGCGCTTCTTCAATATTATGCGTCACCAATATAATGCCATTCGTGTTGGTTTTTTTCTCTTGCCACAACTCTAACAGATCTGATTTTAAATTTTCTGCGGTTAATACGTCCAGCGCTGAGAAGGGTTCATCCATCAATAAAACATCTGGATTGATTACCAATGCACGAGCAAAACCTACGCGCTGGCGCATGCCACCGGATAACTCTTTGGGAAATGCCGATTCAAACCCATCTAGACCAATGATATCAATGGCCTCAATGGCCCGTTGTCGACGTTCTTCTCGCCCAACACCTTGCGCCTCAAGCCCCAATTCCACATTTTCTAAAACCGTGAGCCAGGGCATGAGTGCGAAGGATTGAAAAACCATCGCAATGCCTCGCACGGGCTTGGTGACGGGTTGGCCTCGGTACGTGACCTGTCCACCGGTGGGAGAGACTAGGCCTGCAATTATACGCAATAGGGTGGATTTTCCTGATCCTGATTTTCCTAGCAGGGCTACAATTTCACCGTCTTGCAATTTGAAATTAATGTCATCCAGCACCAATAATTCTTGCGATGAGGCCTTTTTAAATGCTTTTCGCAATTGTTCAATGGCGATGATTGTTTCTGACATTTGGTTCTCGCTCAATTAAAATTAAAACGCTCTTGTGCCAGGCGATACAGGGGGCGCCAGATTAAATGATTGAAAATAAGCACATAAATACACATCATTGCGGTGCCCAAGGCGAGCGCATGAAAATTGCCCGCCAGCGTGCTGCTTTGAATATATTCCCCTAAACCTGTGGCTGTGAGGGTTGTATTGCCCCAACGGACACTTTCAGCCACGATACTGGCATTCCAAGCGCCTCCTGCGGCGGTAATGGCACCTGTAATATAAAACGGGAATATACCCGGAAGTGCTAGGCGCCGCCACCACTGCCAGCCGGTCACGCCAAAATTATCGGCCGCCAGGCACAAGTCGCGCGGAATCATGG
The DNA here is from genome assembly GCA_945862275.1 of Legionella genomosp. 1. Taxonomy (GTDB): domain Bacteria; phylum Pseudomonadota; class Gammaproteobacteria; order Legionellales; family Legionellaceae; genus DDPF01. The sequence goes on from CAMAYA010000090.1 coordinate 1,495, forward strand.
AGGCCCCCGCAATCACATTAAACAAGATATACCATTGCGTTCCTAAAATCATCAGTGGAGTGACCCATATTTCCACGCTCAAATGAAACCGAACGATGGCGATGACAAAGAGGGGGTAAAATAAGTTGGCCGGGAAGGCGGCAAAAAATTGGATGATGGGTTGAATTTTTTGTGCCCAATGAGGACGCTGCCCAATCCAAACGCCTACCGGGATCCAGATGACTGAACTGATAATGATCAACACGATAACGCGTGTTCCAGTGGCGGCTCCCAACAGAAAAACGTGCAACATTTCACGCGCCGTAATCGCTGTAAGAATATAGCCTAATAAATAATAACCACTGCCTAAGATGAGCATCAGAATCAATGCGTTCCAAATCCAATCCATCTGCCGTTGGCGTTTAAAATCAATGTCTTTGAATGCAATGGGTGCTGGTTGGCGGAGCATGCGGGCATTCACAAATCCATTTTTAATCACGCGCCACCCGATGTCAATATGATTGATTAATCGACTGCGACGGATTAAATCAATGAGCCAGGATTGGTATTCTTCATCGCCCGACGGCTCTATTTTAAATTTCTCAGACCAGGCAATCAGGGGGCGAAATAAAATTTGATCGTAGAGAAAAATAACCACAATCATGGTTAAAATGGCATATCCAAGCGCATGTAGATCGCGTTGTTCAATCGCTAATGCTATGTAGGATCCGACCCCAGGCAAGCGAATGTCTTGATGCGCCACCACGATGGCCTCAGAGACCACCACAAAGAACCAACTGGCAGACATGGACATCATCATGTTCCATAGTAAGCCAGGTAGCGTGCAAGGCACTTCGACCTTCCAAAACCGTTGCCATGCTGACAGTTGAAACATGGACGCCACTTCGTGTAAATCGGACGGAACGGATTTGAGCGATTGATAAAAACTAAAGGTCATGTTCCAGACTTGAGCTGTGAAAATAACAAAAATAGACGCACACTCCGGGCCTAACAAACTCCCTGGAAAGAGATGAATAAAGCCCGCGACCGTGATGGCCAGAAAACTCAAGACCGGCACCGATTGCAAAATATCAATGCCTGGAATAATGATTTGTTCGGCACGGCGATTTTTTGCAGCCAAGGCACCCACTACAAACGTGAATAGGATAGACAAGGCGAGTGCGATAAACATACGCAAGACCGTTCTCAGCGCATAAAAAGGGAGGCTAGTGGGATTGAGTGAAATAGGCAGCGGGTCGCCAAGGGAATAGGGCGTTGCCATTTGTTGACTAGCCCAACTCAAAAAAAACAAAACAGAAAAGACGATAATGAGTAAAAGAATGTCCCAACGATTGATAAATCGACTGGTTTGCTCGCGGTTGGCAAAGTAAATTTGATTGTGTTCCACCAACCCACTCCTTCGCGATTTTAAGTGGGTTAAGTTAACATAAATGCGGATGGTTCGATAGATCTTATTGTATTTTCATGTCTCCTCATGTTGCTCCTCAAGATCATTTTGAGTCTCCTTCACCCGACATACTGCCCGCCACACCTTCACTGGCGCCCTCAGTCGCTACTGCAAGTGCAGCCCGCCCGGCCATTTCAGCAGCACCCTTCGCTTTCTTCGCGCTTTGTGCCATTCCAGTCATTGTTTCTTTGCCGCCTTCGGTTACTTTTCCTTTGGTTTCTTCGCCCCATTGGGCGGTTTTTTCACCCACTTGGGATGCAGGTCCACCAATCCAGGTCATGATGTGATCGGGCAAGGTAAAAATCAAGTCGAATGCTTTTTGCGCAAGCGTTAAATACAGCGTGGTGTAAATCAGTACGGAGAAGAAAAAGCCATAGAGTCCCGCCCAGTTGGTATACCCCTCGCCGCCTTTCCAAGCCGTGCTGCTCCAGCCACCACTGCCATCCGCTTCGCCTTGAATAAATTGCATGACGTGTTGAAACCCTGAGTTTAATATCCATATGCTCACATAACACAACGCAATGCCCGCAAGATAGCCGATGATCATCATCGCTGGCCTTAAAAAAACATTCATCAAGATCATGATGGCTTGATCGGCTTTTCCCAGTGCGCCATCCCCTTCGGGGTGAGTCATCCCGAGCGCGACAATGGGTGCTGCCACCATCGCTTCGATGACGGCCATCAGCCACCCAATCACACCGAAAATAAACAGCATGTAGGGCATCACAGGAACATAATAAGCGGTGGAAAAGCCAATGGCGATTAACACGCCACTCCATGCAATTAAGAGCGGGCTGGCTAACATGATGAAGGTAACCCCAAGGAAACTTAAAAAGGGCCCAAAAACAGGAATCGCCAGCATGACCGCGCATATCGTGAACAGATCTATCCACATTTGGACTGAATAATTAATATAGGCCGTTCCCATGTTAGCCAATGAAACAATGGGATTGGCGCCGGGGTCGCTTATGAATTCCATCCCATTGATAAAGACCTCCGAAAAAAAATGCAGCGGCAATGCAAATGAGGCTAAAAGGACCAGGCCCATTAACTGGGATAAGCCCAAAAGCAAATAATTGAAGATTCCTAGAATCATCTTGTTGTAGATAGCATCGGCTATCATTCTTCCTACGCACTTTCCGCCGGCCCATGCAGAACCACAGTCAAAATCTTTCTCGGGCAAGGAGAATAAACTGCTTTCAAATTCGAAATTAAAATTCATGGTGAATGCCGGGGCCTCCATGGGGGGTTCTTCAGGTTGAACCATGAGCAAGGCGTTTTGTACAAATCCATAGACAGTAGACGCCGCTTGGCCGGAAATGGCTTTAGTATCCGCTGTGATTGTTGTCGATGGCTGTGCAGCACCACTTCCGTTATCAACCAATCGCTGAACATCTGCCATATCTGAACTGACCTTCTGATACCAGACGCATAACTTGATATAATCAGGACTACCATCAGTAGGGTGGGCTTTACAGCCTGCCCCGGTTTCAAAGCCCTTCAATAGTGACGATGGCGTGGATTTACTCCCATCAAGGCCTGTTCCGGTATCGGTCTCCGTCGAGGCGCTGGCTGAGCCATTGAGATAGACCAGATCAAAAAAGTAACTGCCCGCAGTCAACCACCCATTATTTTTTGCATCATCAATAAAATCGCGCCCATTCTCCCAGTTGGTGCTGTTGTTCGCATCGTTAATTAATTCAACGGTGGATGCCATCACCCCATTGTAAACCGCAACAGCATTGTCAATTTCGTTTCCTTGGAATATAGCGGCTGACATCGTCTTGCCGTCAGATCCATACGCGCCGCCCCAAAGGACACAATCATTGTTCTGTTTTGTGCAGACAGTGTCACTGGAAGATAAATAAGGCACACCAAACACCTTCGTTGCGACGTCCGGGTATGCGGGATTTGTGTTAGTGGTGGGGGTAATCATGGGATCGTTGTCTACCATGAGCTGAGCCGTCGGTGTCAAATCAAGGTACATTTGTTGAATGGCTGTTGCGCGTGATAAGGCGGTGGATGCCATGTCTTGGTTAGACAAGCCGGAAATACTGCCATTGATATCTTCTAATGTACTTTGAGGAAGGGCGTTCCAGGAGATGTGGCCGCAAATTCCATTGAGGTATGTATAGGCCGTTCCATCATCAAAATAGGGCATGTTGTGACTGAATGATGTCGCGGAAGCATTGTCGGTTTGGAATTTCACGGCATCAAACGTAGCTATAAAATCAGGCACCGGTGTATCACAAAATGCCCGCATATCGAGAGAAGGTGTCCCTGAACAGGCCCCCCCCCCGGTATCCTCCGCATCTAAGTAGGATTGGCGAAGCGTTTCTAATTCTTTTTGCAATCCAATCATACACGCTTCGCCTCCTAACATGGCCAGAGCGCCTGTAGAGATGGCGTTGGTATCGCCTGACGTACCCGTTTCTGTGT
>CAMAYA010000091.1 GCA_945862275.1 Legionella genomosp. 1
ATCCTTCAATTTCTAAAAAAAGCCTGTCCATGGGACTTTTTATCCAAAATAAAACAGGCGCTATGTGGTGGATAGCCCCGTGATTGATTTCTTCTCGTGTATAAAAGGGGATGAGCTTCTTTCCTTCTACTCGACCGACAACGCGTTTGTTGTGAAGGTCTTTTTTAAATAACCCTAAATTGGCAGAAATTAAATTCGAGGGCAGGCCATAAATAGGCACTGAGTATTCAGCTGTTTTTTTCAAGCTGCCGTGAAGCAGGGGCATAAAATAGCCAGTAAACATGCCATGAACCGGCTTGTGTTTATAAAATTCAACAGGCGTGAACCAGGTTTGAAAAAAAGTGCGAATGGTTGCATCAGATGAAGCGTTCAGCGACATGGCTTCATGGCACGCAGGGTGCCAGTCTTTAATTTGCAATGGGATGGACTCCGTACCCACGGACTTCTCTGGATTTTGTTTTAAAAACGTACGGCATGAGTGTTGAAATGCACGCAGGGACGGTTGAATAGACGCTGTGTTCCAACCCGGGAGTTGATTAAATGAAGCATGCGTAAGGGATGTCTTTGGTAATGTAAACCAATAGTCCGTTATGAGGGCAAGCATGATAGTGGCAATCAGCATGAGATAAAGGCGTAATGTTTTCATGAATTTTCTCGATGGGCCCGTTAATAGTGGGCAAATATAGCACACTTCTAGGGTGATATGCAAATGAACATCATGATTAATCTATCTGTGGGGATCAGTTCGGTTAGGAATATCCTTGTGAAATATCTGTTCTCGCAGTAGTATTAATCAGATTATTGATTGATAGAGGGCATCATGTTTCGAGGGAGTATAGTGGCACTGGTAACACCCATGTTGGATGATCACGTGGATGTGGAGCGCTTGCGCGAACTGGTTGAATTTCATATAGAAGCCGGCACGCATGCGATTGTTGCAGCAGGCACCACGGGTGAGTCTGGCACGTTATCACAGGAGGAAAAACTCCTGGTGATTAAAACAGTGGTGGATGCCGTGCGTGAGCGTATTCCTGTTATTGCGGGAACGGCTGAGAATGCTACAAAGTCGTGCATTGAGCTGACTCAATTGGCCATGGCGTGTGGGGCGCATGCAGCACTCATCATGACGCCGGCTTATATCAAGCCAACGCAAGAGGGGCTTTATCAGCATTACAGCCAGATTGCACATGCCGCCGCAATTCCTATCATTTTGTACAACGTACCCAGCCGGACTGCTTGTGATTTATTACCTGAAACCGTGGAGCGGTTGTCACACATTTCAAATATTATTGGTATTAAAGAAGCCACGGGCCAAATGCCGCGGTTGCAACAAATTCTAAACGCGTGTGAAGGCAGGTTGGATGTATACAGTGGGGATGATATAACGGCAGCATCCTGGATGCTTGCAGGAGCCAACGGGGTTATATCTGTTACGGCAAATGTGGCGCCTCAACACATGGCGAAAATGTGTGATGCCGCCATGGATGGGGACAAGGACGACTGTTTGCGCCTTCAGAAGGAACTAATGCCGCTGCATCATCTGATGTTTGTTGAATCAAATCCCATCCCGGTGAAATGGGCGCTGCATAGACGGGGGTTGATGAATGATGAAATTCGTCTTCCATTAACGCATTTAGCACATGGGCACCGAGAGGCGCTCGACCATGCGTTATATGCATTACAATTAATCTAAGGTGTTGGATGTGAATGGTATTAAAAAGTTAGGGTATATCTGTGTATGTTCTGTGTTCTTGGCAGCATGTTCGGCGAGCAAAGGGGGAGATTTATACCTTAAAAGCGCGAATGGTCCTGATTTGGTGGTGCCGAAGCCATTAACGAGTGCGAATATGGGTTATTTCTATAAATTACCCTCTCAGCATCAAGATGCAAAGGTAAGCATTGAGCCACCGGCCGGGTAAGTAGTCCTGTTAACAAGGGATGTTTATATGTCAGCTAAAACCGATGAGTTAACGGTTATTCAAGATTTATCCAGACGCATTGTGGAGGCCCAGAGCAATATCCGTATTCTTGACCAAATCAAATGGGATGATACAGTCAAGACTCATTTTTTTCAGCACAAAGCCAAACAACTCCCTGCCGTCAACGCGGCCTATTATCAAGCCAGGCCTTTACCGTTTGACGCCCTTGAAAAGATGGAAGCGTTCCGTCTGATTTTGCGTGATGCTCAAAATCAATTAGGCCAATATTCTCCGGTCACACGATTAATGAAACGTCAATGTGATGAATACATTCGAGCGGTTCAGATGTTGTCGGCTCGTGGAACGCCGGCCTTTAATGAATTGTCGATGGAACTGTACGGCAGCCCGGGTGATGTGTTTTATGCTGGTGGACCGAAGCTATCCCATTTGGGCTCTTTACTGTTTGATGTGTTAACTGCATTGGATGTCAGGTTGCAAACCACCGCTGACGTAGAGCGGTACACGCCTGATGAAGCGCAAAAATTATTGCAGGCACGTTTAAATGTATTTTTTGATCAACATCAAGGCAAAGTGAACGTGATGGTGAGTGATGGCATGATTGCGGATGCCGCCGCCGGAGCTGATAGCATTAAATTGAACAAAAATTCAAAATTCAGTGATCGTGAGCTCAAATACCTTGAAGTGCATGAAGGCTGGGTGCATGTCGGAACCACGATGAATGGGGCCATGCAACCGTACTGTTTTTTTCTATCCAAAGGATCACCTTCTTGCAGTGTGATTCAGGAAGGATTGGCCGTGATCACGGAAGTGGTTAGTTTCTCATCTTATCCTGGCCGCATGCGCAAAATTACTAATCGCGTTATTGCGATTGATAAAGTGACAGAAGGGGCTAACTTCTTGGATATTTACCGGTACTTTCTGAAGTGCGGGTTGCAGGAAGACGACAGTTACAATCAAACCGTTCGAGTATTCCGTGGCAGCACGCCATCAGGCGGACCGTTCACGAAAGATTTGTCATACGCCAAGGGGTTTGTGCTCATCTATAATTTCATATGCTTTGCCATCAGCCAACATCGGGTTGATATTATCCCATTGTTGTTTACGGGTAAATTGGCCTTGGATGATTTGCCGTTGCTGATTCAATTAAAAGAGCAGGGTCTTATTACCGCTCCCGTCTATTTGCCGCCGCAATTTCGTGATTTAGCAGCCCTCAGTACTTGGATGAGTTTTTCACTGTTTCTCAATAAATTTGATATGGATGAGATACAAAAAAACTTTCGATTTTTATTGCTGTAATATGGTGATAGCCCAAGCTTTTTTCCTATACCCGGTGTTTGCCAACATTCTTTTCGCCAGACATGCGCCGCAAGTTCGGTAGCACTTCACTGATATCGTCAACGACGGCGAACAGGTTCTCGAACTCGAGTCCGGTGCGAATAAATTTCTGCCGACGCATGTGTTCGATGTCGAGCAGGACGTACTTAAAAGTATCCAAAGTATTCACGACCACGATCGGCTTCTGATGATCACCGATTTGGATGCCGGTGATCTCTTCCCATAGTTCATCGCGGGTACCAGCACCACCGGCGAGAACAACGAAGCCGTCGCCATTGCGAAACTGCTTCTTGCGTTCATACAGGTCTTTCGTAACGATCAGCTCATAGTTGCTCGAGTGGACGTGATGGCCTTCCTTAGCGCCGATGGGCTGCTCGTGATCGACCAAAATCTTCGGAATGACAGCAGTGAGATGTCCGCCGTAATTCAGTACAGCGGACCCAAAAGCACCCATGACGCCGATTGTTCCACCGCCAAAGATGCCGCGAACCTTTTCACGGGCGAGAGTTTCGCCCAAATCATGTCCCGATTTCACAAAAGCGGGATCGTTACCGGGACCTGAGCCACAATAGACGGTAACAGCAGTGATTTTCATAATAATACCCTTAGAGGATCGAGCGGAGTAATTCTTTAGGGTGCTGGGATTTTTTTTCAGAAATATCGACAACACTGTGTTTTTATGATCAAATTCACTTGCGACAGTGGAATAGGTCAAAAGAACAAAGGATGTTATCGAGATTCACAGCACCAGAACAATGCTATCAACCCACTCGCAATTGATCAAGAACAATTTGCACCGTCCACTTGAAGAAACCGTTGGCTATTAGCGTTAGATAAGACACTCCCCCAATATGTTCAAACTGAATTTGAAGAGTACCTGAAATGCGGCCGCCTTGAGTATGGTTTTTTGGGGTACCAACTTAAGGCGGGACAGCTCAATTAATAACCGCTTGTGGTCTGTCGATTAAAAAAATAAAAAAGTTAGCGACAACAGCACCGTTTTTTACTGTAAAATTACGTGCTATCTGTTCGTAATTTACCCTTCATTTTATTTGATTACAAAGGCAATTCTACATGCGTGAGTTTCAGTAAATTAAAAAATAACGAAATAGTATCGGATCCAACCCCACTTTGAAGACCAAAAACCAACACAACTTCAACAACCAACGGCTTTAGAAACGTCAGGCCTTCCTCTGTTTCAAAAAAAACATGTCCTAAACGCGCTATACCATTGGATTGTTCAATTCATCTAGAACTGCTGGATTACCTGACTCTTGTTGTTCTTTAAAAAAACAACAGCGCTTAATGGATCTGATCTCGGTCAGGTCGTTCTGATAGGTCGCGTTAAATTCGCTTAAATTATTTTTAAACGTTTGATAGTTATCTAAGTCTGGGTTAATTAAATGCGCCATGCTGGTAGCACCCAGGGCATAAAAATACCCAAGATCGGCAACAATGCTCAAAAGGGTGAGAGCCCAGCCCAGTGGCGTGCCCACCAGAGATGCCGCTAATATGCCCATCAATAGATTAGACGTAAAATAACTACTGGCAACACTCGCTAAGGCACCAAATGCCAGCGTGCTAGCCTTTAAAATTTGCTTAAAAGTCGTTTCTGTATAGGCGGCTATGGTGGCGTGTTTGTCTCTAAGATCTTGGTTTAATAGTGTGAGCAGTTGTGCATACTCATCATATACAGCATTGTCTATGGGTAGCATCCACATCGATGAAAGCACTTGGTTAATGGCAATGATTGCTTCTAGTTGTGACGAATAGCTCGCTAAAAGCAGGCCTAAATCTGTATCGTCATGCGCAAGATTAAATGCGTCTTTTAAGAATGCCACTTGAAAAGCATAATACAAAATACTGCTTAAGAAGGTACAAACAAGGGATACAACAACTAACACAGGATTTGAAATGCTAGGAATTAACAAAAAAAGCGCATTCCAAAATAAATAGCTTCCGATCGCATCTTGAAATAAGCCAAAGACAAGCAGAAATTGATAGAATAGTTGTTGACACGTTTCCTGCAGCAGGGCGGTATTATTTTTTTCATGCGTTGGTTTTGGCCTGAATTGCAATGGAACATGCTGATTA